>JAIVTZ010000411.1:0-4121 GCA_049188105.1 Deltaproteobacteria bacterium
CTCAACCCGAAGGTGTGGCCGCGGCGTTCGAGAACGGCGAGTGAGTGTGGCGGCGTCTCATCGTTTGTTGAGAGCTCGATTTCGCGGTCGGACGCCGGGGAGAGGACGATGCGGTCCCCGGATATGAACTCGGTAGTGCCCCGCCGGCGTCCGGAGAGGTGAACGAGGGCCGCGTCGGGGGCCATGGCGCTGTGATCCGAGCTGTGCGTGCCGGTCATGAGCTCTCCTCGTGTCGAATTTCCTCAGCGACCCGAAAATCGTCCGTTTGTTCATTCCGTGCTGTGCCTGGAGGTCTCCGGACGTTACCGATGACGTCCACGTTGAGGGACGCAGATGATCGTGGAGTATAATCACCGACAACATGAAACCGAGTCTCAGAAGTTGCCGGCTCGGAAAGGGGGACCTGATGCAACAAGCTCTGGCGAGTCCGCGCGCGTGGATATTTCGCCTGGCTGCGGTTTTCGTGCTGCTGCCTGCCCTGCTGGTAATTGTTGCCTGTTCGCAGGATACGACGCCGCCGGCGGTCGATTCGCAATCGGCCGCGCCGGCCACGGTTGTCGAGGACGGTGTGCGGATGATTCCGATTCAGACGCCGAAAGGGACGTTCCAGGTGTGGACGAAGAAGGTCGGTGACAGCCCGACGATGAAGGTGCTGCTCCTGCACGGCGGGCCCGGCGCCACCCACGAGTACATGAAACCGATGGCGGAGTACTTGCCCGCTGCGGGCATCGAGGTCTATCTGTATGACCAGCTCGGCTCGTATTTCTCGGACCAGCCCGACGACCCGGACCTGTGGGAGATCCCGCGCTTCGTTGACGAAGTGGAGCAGGTCCGGCAGGCTCTCGGTCTCGGCGCGGATGACTTCTACCTCTACGGTCAGTCGTGGGGCGGGATCCTGGCGATGGAGTACGCGCTCGCCCACGGTGACAAGCTGAAGGGGCTCATCATCTCCAACATGATGGCCTCGATCCCGCTCTACAACGAGTACGCGGAAGAGGTCCTGATGCCGCAGATCGACCCCGAGGTGCTGGCGGAGATCAAGGCCCTCGAGGCGGCCGAGGACTACGACAACCCGCGCTACATGGAGCTCCTCATGGAGCACCACTACGTCCATCACATACTGCGGGCGCCGGCCGATGAGTGGCCGGACGATGTCAACCTGGCCTTCGAGCACATCAATCCGCAGGTCTACGTGCTCATGCAGGGGCCGAGCGAGCTCGGCGCCAGCGGCCGCCTGCTCGAGTGGGACCGCACCGCGGATCTGTCGAAGATCGAGACACCCACCCTGGTCATCGGCGCCCAATACGACACCATGGACCCCGAGCACATGGAGTGGATGGCGAACGAGTTCCCGAACGGGACATACCTCTACTGCCCCGATGGCAGCCACTGCGCGCATTACGACGATCAAGAGGTGTACATGGACGGGCTGGTTCGGTTTATCCAGGAGGTCGACGGCCGCAGATAAGGATGACGGTACGGCGGCCCGTTTGTTGAGAACGGACCGAGTTACACTCCCACCATGGAACTCAATCCTCAAGAGCTCGAGGTCGGCGTACGCTATCGGCTGATGATCGGCTGCATCGTGCCGAGACCGATCGCCGTGGTGTCGACGATTTCTCCGGACGGCCGGCCGAACCTGGCGCCGTTTTCATTCTTCAACGGGGTTGGGGCCGACCCCATGACCCTGCTGTTCTGCCCGGCCAACAAGGCCGACGGCTCGGAGAAGGACACGCTGCGCAACTGCAAGCCGGTGGAGGAGGGAGGGACCGGCGAGTTCGTGGTCAACGTCGCCCTCGAGGAATACCGGCGCGAGGTCGCGGCCGCCGGCGAACCGCTGGCCTACGGCGACAGCGAGTTCGATCTCACGGGCCTCGGGACGGCGGCGAGCCGGGTGGTGAGCCCGCCGCGCCTGGCCGAGTCCCCGGTCGCGTTCGAGTGCAGGACGATGCAGGTCATGCGGCTTGCGCCCGGGGTTGCCGGTGGCGCCAACGTGGTGGTCGGCGAGATCGTTCACCTCTATGTGCAGGACGACATCGTCGACGAGGATCTGCACGTTCTGCCGGATCGGTTGCCGGTGATCGGCCGTCTCGGGGGCCTCGGCTACTGCACCATCCGCGACCGCTTCGACCTGCCGCGCGGCCGCGCCGCGCTCGATTCGGATGACCCATGATCTCTCGCTGATTCAGGGCTCGCGCCGCAGCCCGAGCTGGATCTCCAGCGTTCGATCGACGGAATCGAGCTCGCGGCTCGTGAGCCGGCCGATGCGTTTGACGATTCGGTGCCTGGCGACGGTCCGGATTTGGTTGGCCACGGTACGGGAGGGTTTGCCGAGGCCGCTGGTGCCGGAATCAATCCGCGCTTCATAAGGGCGTAGCGAGCGGTCCGGCAACCCGGTCACCGGGACGACCTGGACGACCGCGTCGTGGCGGCAGGCGGCCGGGTTGGAGACGACGACGGCGGGGCGGGTCTTGCGGATCTCCCGGCCCTCGGCGGGATCGAGCCGCACTCGCACCACGTCGCCTCGGGAAAGATCGCCCTTCAATCTTCGACCTCCGCGTCCGCGGATTCCCACTCCGCGGCCAGCTTGGCGCTCTCCTCACGGTCCTCGCGGTACGCGGTCTCGAGCTCCTTCTCGAGCTGCCGAGCGCGGTACTCCCGCACCGCCTCCGACACGTACGCGCTCGTGTTGGGCACCTCGTAGAGGTGCTCCGCGACGTCTTCGTCGACGGTGACGGTGATCCGTTTCTTGGGCATGACCGGCCTCCTGGTGCACAATAGTATCATACGAATAGTATGACCACTAATATGTCCAATTTTGCGGCGCGCATACGAAGGAGGGCGGGACATGTCCCGTCCCTTTATCAGGATGAACTGAGGATCCTGTAGGTGCGGCATACATACATGCCGCACCCACACAATCCACGATCCGTACCCGGTCCGAATTTCTTGAGTTTCGTGTTGGCCTATTGCCGAGGGAGCATGACGTGCCTCGGCGATCCGTTATGACTGCTTGAGTTCCTGGGCGATCCTCTCCACCTCGGCCCAGACACGGAGCAGGTTCTCGCCGCAGATCTTGCGGATGTCCTCCTCGCTGTACCCGCGGCGCAGCAGCTCCTCGATGAGGATCGGGTAGGCCGAAACGTCCTCGAGGCCGACCGGGGTGTCGGAGATTCCGTCGAAATCCGATCCGAGGCCGACGTGGTCGATGCCGACGAGCCGGATCACGTGCTCGATATGATCCGCGACGTCGTTGACGCTCGTCATGACCTTCGGGTTCTCCTCCCAGTAGAGGGCGATCCGCTCGCGGAACTCCGGGCTGCCCATCGCGACATCGTTCTCCTCCATGAACTGGAGCATGGTCGCCCACAGATCCATCATCTGCTTCTGCGCAGCCTCGGTGAGGAACCCGGGACCAAAGGCGATCTGGACCACTCCACCCTTCTCGGCGACCAGGGTGATCATGTCGTCGTCAATATTGCGCTCGAAACCGGGAGTGAACGCGCGGCAGCAGGAGTGGGATGCGATCACCGGCGCCTTGGAGATCTCGATCACCTGATAGAAGGTGTCGTCCGTAACGTGGGAGATGTCGACCATCATGCCCAGCCGGTTCATCTCGGCAACCACCTCGCGGCCGAACGGGCTCAACCCATTCCATTGATGTTCGGTGGCGTAGGAGGAATCGCAGATCAGATTGGCTTCGGAGTGGGTGAGGGTGACGTAGCGGACCCCGCGGTCGTAGAAGTGCTCCAGGTTCGCGAGCTCGTCCTCGATGGCGGCGCCGTTCTCGATGCCCATCGGCAGGGCGAACAGACCCTGCGCAAAGCTGGCACGCACGTCGGCGACGGAGCGGGCGATCGCGAACTTGTCGGGCGCTTGCGCCTCGATCTGTTCGACGAGATCGATGAGCTCGTCCGCCAGCTCCCGCGCACCGCCTTCCTCCTGCAGCGACGCCGGTATGTAGATCGACATGAAGGCGGCGTTGAGCCCACCCTGTACGGCGCGGACGTAATCGAAGTGGCCGTCCTCGGTTTGCACGGAGACGTCGTCCATCTTTTCGTTCAGCCGGTAGGGGAGATCGATGTGGGTGTCGATGATCAGGATCTCCTGCGCCAGGCGAG
>JAIVTZ010000412.1:0-4115 GCA_049188105.1 Deltaproteobacteria bacterium
ATGGCCAGGCGGCACGAGATGCCCATGACATCCTACGATCGGCTCTTCCCCAACCAAGACACGATGCCGACCGGCGGCTTCGGAAACCTGATCGCGCTCCCTCTCCAAGGCCGATCCCGGGAATTTGGAAACTCGGTCTTCGTTGATATGGACTTGGAACCCTTTGAAGATCAGTGGGTACATCTCTCCCAGGTTCGCCGGCTGGGACCGGAAACGGTTCGAGAGATGTCGCAAGAGGCCTGGGACAGAGGCCGGGTCATCCCGGTTCGCCGCGCCGTGACGGAGGAGGGCGACCGGCCGTGGGAACCGGCGATTCACCTCTCAGACAGGATCGGCATCGAGGGGCCCCTGCCCGCGCAGGTCGATGTCGTGTTGGCGAATCAGATGTATATCGCGAAGCGAGATCTCCCACCCGGCCTGGTGACTCGGCTGATACGGTTGGCAGCATTTCAGAACCCTGAGTTTTACAGTGCGCAGGCAATGCGATTCTCTACGTTTGGGAAACCTCGAGTCATCAGTTGTGCACAGGACTTTCCGGAAAACATAGGTCTTCCCCGTGGCTGCAAAGCAGAGGCCACAGAGCTGCTGAGGTCTCTGGGAATTCAGCTTCAGGTGGAGGACAATAGAGAAGTCGGAACTCCGCTCGAAGTTGGATTCAGAGGAACCCTCGATGTCCATCAGGAGAAGGCAGTCGAGAAGCTGTGCCAACACGAGATCGGAGTTCTTGTTGCTCCGACAGCATTCGGCAAGACCGTGGTTGCGGCGCGAATGATCGCAGAACGTGGTCGGAACACCCTTGTGGTAGTACACCGCCAGCAGCTTCTCGAACAGTGGCTCGAACGCCTCGCCACGTTCCTCGATGTAGACCCAAACCAACTCGGCCGTGTCGGAGGGGGCAAACGTCAGCCAACGGGGGCGATTGATGTTGCGTTGATTCAGAGCCTGGTTCGCCGAGGCGAGGTGAACGACTTTGTTGCCGGATACGGGCACCTGATTGTGGACGAATGCCACCATCTCTCGGCGGTGAGCTTCGAAGCCGTGGCTCGGGCTTCCTACGCGAAGTTCGTCTTGGGGTTGACCGCAACCGTGACCAGAAAGGACGGCCATCACCCGATCGTCCTCATGCAGTGCGGACCGATCAGGCACCGGGTCGCAGCGCGGAAGCAGGCAGACGAGCGACCTTTCTCGCACCAGGTGATCCGGAGGTTCACGGACTTCACGATGCCTCCACCTGGCGAAAAGGGTGAACGAATCGCGATTCACAGAATCTATGCTGCGATCGCTGAGGACGAAACGAGAAACGACCTGATCTTCGATGATGTATTGAAAGCGCTCGAGACGGGAAGGTCTCCCCTTGTGCTGACCGAGCGACGCGACCATCTGGAGCAGTTGACTCAACGATTCAGTGGTTTTTCGAAGAACGTCGTGGTGCTCAAGGGCGGCATGGGCAAACGTCAGCTCAAGGCTGCATTGGGGCGGTTGGCTTCGATTCCTGATCACGAGGAGCGTCTGATCATCGCGACAGGTCGCTACCTCGGTGAGGGCTTCGATGATGCGCGGCTTGACACCCTCTTCCTGGCGATGCCGATTTCCTGGAAGGGAACCCTCGCGCAATACGCCGGGAGACTACATCGCCTTCATCACGGCAAGACAGAGGTGGTGGTCTACGACTATGTTGATCACCTCGTGCCTACTCTCGCGAGAATGGCCGAACGGAGGTTCCGCGGTTATCGGGCGCTGGGTTATGAGTTTGCGGACACCGCTCCGAGTGAGCAACACAGCGACATTTCGAAGGACAACGGGATCGAATAAAGGCCGATTGTAGAGTTTGCGCAGGAAAAAAAAGAAACGCCGCCCGACCGACGGCGAGTTCGAATTCTTCTTGATGGTGGAGCCGATCGGGATCGAACCCACGACCTCAGCATTGCGAACGCTGCGCTCTCCCAACTGAGCTACGGCCCCACGCGCGGCGGATAGTACCTTGATCGGCAACGGGTTGCAAGGGTTTCGGTAGCGGAGCCCCAAAGGGGCGACATCCTCATAGCCTGGGGCGTGAGCCCCGGGGTCACGGCCAGCCCCCAAGTAACAAAGCCGCTAAGCGGCGACAGACAGTCGTTGGTCTGACGAACGTCTGTCGCCCCTTAGGGCTCCCGCTTGGGGTGGTGTCGGGTTCCCCCGGGCTCATGCCCGGGGCTATGGATCTTCCGCCGCTTCCGGCTTCGTGCTTCGCACTATGCCGTGACAAGTCGCGGCTGGTTGGTTCAGGGTCCGTCAACCGCAATTCGCAGACTCGGACGCGGGCTGTCAATCGATCTTGAATGCGACCTCGATCGTTGCCTGCCACTCGATCTCGCCGTCGGCACCGAGCCCGCCACGAAACTCCTTGACCTCGAACCAGGACAGGCCGCGGAGGCTTACGGATGCTTTTTCGACCGCATTCTCGATGGCCTTCTCGTAGCTGACGGAGGAACACCCGGTAACCGAAATCTTCTTGAACACTTGTTCTGCCATGTGAAGCTCCTTTCCTCGTGTCCTTCAACCGCAAAACGCCGCCCGGTGTTCCCGATCCGTGGGGGATAGATCACCTTTCCTTCGGTGACGTTTCGGGCTCCCCGTCCAGCCCCGACCACAGGCGCCATGCGGAATCGAGCGGCTCGCCGCCGTACCACACGGCTCGAGTAAAGCTCTCCACCCAGGGGTCGAAGCCGGGGATGATCCGGAGGTTGTCCTCCATGGCGAGGGTTGCCGGGTCGTAGGTCAGGTGGTCGAGGGCGGTCGCCGCCCGGCGCAGGCGCCAACCCCACGAGGACTCCTCGTGGCATTGGTCGAGCCGGCGGGCCCACAGCCGCAGCACGGCCGCAGTACGGACCGCGTTGGGCTCGTGGTCGCTTGCGACCATGCAGGGAATGAAGGGATCCATGCCGACGCCGTGAAGGGTGACGCCGGCGGTTCGCTCGAGGGCGTGCAGGCCCCGGCTCACGTCGGCGTGGAAGAGAGCGTTCTCGAGCTCCTCCTCGACTCCGGTGCCCTCGCAGCCGTCGAGAATCCGGTGGCGGTCCTTGGGGGTCAGGAGCAGAGGCGCGGTGACGGCGAAGCGGGCGCCGGCGGTTTTGAGCTGCTCGATGCGCCGTTCCACCTCGGCGGCGGCGCCGGGAAACGGAAAGAGACCGAGCACCGCGCCCCACAGGTACTTGCTCCACGCCTCCGGACGCTTGAGACCGTCGCTCAGGGGGTAGGGGAGGACGGGCACGAGAACCGTCACCCGAAGGGTGTCGTCAAATGCATCGAGCCCGAGGTCGGCGGGCGTGATCTCGGGGTCGTCGAGGACCACCATGGCATAGCTGCCGCGCTCGAGGAGCCGGTGAAAGACCGCCTGACGGTCGGCGGCGACGCCGGCGAAGACGATGGCGCGAACCGGCTCGCGAGGGACCGAGCCTTCGGCGGGGAGGATCCTCACCGGAGCATCCTCCCAGACCACGCCCAGCTTGATGGGGTCGAGCGTGACCCTCTTGCCCGGAAGATAGCCGGGACGGAGCACATGGGTGATGGCGAAGAGGTCCGGGTAGGCGGGCTCGATCCTACGCACCGCCGCCTCCGCCGAAGATTTCCTCCAGGGCCGATCCGCCTGCGCCCTCCAGACACTGCGCCACGTACTTTCCAAGAACGTCCGTCTCGAGGTGGACCCGGGCTCCCGACTGCAGCCGGCCGAAGGTGGTGGCCTCGAGGGTGGCCGGAATCAACGCGACCTCGAACCAGTCGGGGCCGAGGTCGGCGACCGTGAGGGAGACCCCGTTCAGCGCGACGCTGCCCTTCAACGCCACCTCCCGCGCCTGCTCGGCCGGGAGTGACAGCCGCCAGCGTTGAAAGCCGCCTTCGGGGCGAATGCTGACGATCCGGATTACCGTGTCCACGTGCCCCTGGACGATGTGGCCGCCGAGGCGATCGCCGAGCCTGAGCGCCCTTTCGAGGTTGACTTCCGAACCGGTGCGGAGCTCCGAGAGGAGGGTCCGATCGATGGTCTCGGGCGACAGGTCGGCGGTGAATCCATCCTCCGTGGGCTCCACGACGGTCAGACACACACCATCGACGGCGATGCTGTCGCCGGCCGCAGGCAG
>JAIVTZ010000413.1:0-4108 GCA_049188105.1 Deltaproteobacteria bacterium
CAGCTCTGCCAGAGCTGGTCGGGGGTGAAAGTTGGCGCCGGCGACTGAAGAGCCAGGGTGAGAATCAGCGTGAGTGTATGCATGAGGGTCATTGTAGTCCGTCACCCGGTCAAGGCGAGTGTTGAGTTTTGAGTTATGAGTTTTGAGTTACGGACGCCCTCTTGTTCCCCCGGGGGTGGGTGTGGAAAACTCAAAACTCAAAACTAAGAACTCAAAACTGATCTCGCGTATACTCCGGTGTTCGAGGCCGCCCAGGCGGAGGAAAGGAGCTCCGAAGATGCGCTTCAAGCTCATTCTCGTCTCAGCCCTTCTGCTGACGTCGATACCATTGCTCGCTGGAACCGAGGTCGAGCTGCGAGAGCGACCGGAGGTCGCCGACGCTCTCGAGGTACTCGATATGTGGATCGAGCAGCAGGTCGCTCATCGCAACCTGCCGGGTCTCTCCATCGCCATCGTCTTCGACCAGGAGATCGTGTGGGCGAAGGGTTATGGCTACAGCGACCTGGAGAAGAAGATCCCCGCGACCCCCGCGACCGTCTACCGGATCGGTTCGGTCACCAAGCTCTTCACATCCACCGCGATCCTGCAGCTTCGGGATCAGGGAAAGCTGCGGCTCGACGACCCGGTTTCGCTCTATCTTCCCTGGTTCCGCATTCGCAACCCCTTCCCCGACGCCCCCGAAATCACGATCCGTCAACTGCTCACCCACACGTCGGGATTGCCCCGCGAGGCGGCCTTCCCCTACTGGACCGATCACGTCTTCCCCACTCGGGAGGAGCTGGCCGAGGCGATCCCGGGCCAGGATGCGGTCGACGCCCCTGAAACGACCTACCATTACTCAAATCTTGGGATGTCCCTTCTCGGAGAGGTGGTGACCGAGGTTTCGGGCCAACCCTGGGCAGACTACGTCGAGGAGAAAATCCTCCAGCCTCTGGGCATGCTCAGCTCGAGCGCCGCTCCCGGCGAGGAGCTCCTCCGACGCCGGGCCACCCCCTATATGCTGAGGACGCCCGACGGCGCCCGGGGGATCTTCGACTACTACGATGCCGGAGCGATCGGGCCGGCCGCCAATATGGTCTCGACGGTCGAGGATCTCGCCCGCTTCGCTTCCCTGCAGTTCCACGAAGGTCCGGCCGGCCAAGACCGGGTCTTGAAGGCCAGCACCCTACGCGAGATGCAGCGGGTTCATTGGGTCTACGACAGCTTCTCGGGCGGTCGGGGTCTGGGCTTTGTCGTTTCCCACCGCGATGGCAAGAACTTCGTGGGCCACGGTGGTTGGATCGGCGGCAACCGCAGCCACCTCCTCCTGGTGCCGAGCGAGAAGATCGCGGTGGTCGCCGCGGTCAACGCCGACGACGGAAGCCCCTACCCCTTCACCAGCCAGGCCTATAAGATCGTCGGGCCGGCCATCCTGAAGGCGACCCGGGAGCCCGCGGCCCCGAAACCGGAGATGGACCCTGCATGGCAGAGCTATCTGGGCCTCTATACGGATCCCTGGGGATGGGAGTACGAGGTTCTGATCCTGGGGGGGGATCTGGTCATGTACGGCTACAACTATCCACCCAGCGACAACGCCTCGTCCGGCTTCACCCGGCTCACACCGATTGAGGGCTCCACCTTCCGCATGCCCGATAACGAGCTCGTGACCTTCGAGCTCGACGAAAACGGCAGGGTGGAACGCATCAAGAAACGCTCGGACTACCTCTTTCCGAAGGAAGAATGACGTGACGCAACCCTTGGAAGATTTCACCTACCGAGACGGCGTGCTCCACGCCGGCGAGGTTCCCATGTCGGAGATCGCCGAGGCGGTTGGCACCCCGACCTACGTCTACTCCGCCGATGCGATCCGCTCGAACTATCGCAGGATCGAGCGCGCCTTTGCACCACTCGGAGCCCATCTCCACTACGCCGTCAAGGCTTCTTCAAACCTGCACCTCCTGCGCCTTCTTCGCGAGGAGGGCGCCGGCATGGACGTGGTGTCCGGCGGCGAGCTCGAACGGGCGTGGCTGGCCGGAACGCCGATGCAGGACATCGTATTTGCCGGTGTCGGCAAGACCGAGGCCGAGCAGCGAGCGGCCCTCGATGGACGGTGGAGCCCCTTGCGCGACGATGCCGAACGCCTGGGAGGCGAGAACATCGAGAGCCGCGGACCGGTGGGTCTCTTCAACGTGGAGTCCGAGAGCGAGCTCGAGGTCCTCGCCCGGGTTGCGGCCGAGCTCGGTGTCGTGGCCCGTGCGTGCATCCGGGTCAACCCCGATGTCGACGCCAGAACCCACGAGTACACCACCACCGGCAAGGAGGAGAACAAGTTCGGCGTCGCGGTGGCCCGCGTGCCGGAGCTCTTCGCCGCCTTCAGGGACGTTCCCTCGATCGAGCTGGTCGGCCTGCACGTCCACATCGGCTCGCCGGTGCGCGAGATCGAGCCCTACGAGTCCGCGGTCCGGGTGCTCCTGCAGTTGATCGATACGCTCGAGGCCGCTGGGGATACCGTCTCGGTCCTGGATCTGGGTGGCGGTTGGCCGATGAGCTACACCGAGGGAGAGTCGCCGGAGATCGAGGTCTTCGCCGAGGCGCTGATCCCGCTGCTGGAAGCACGAACCAAAAACGGCCTCCAGGTCGTTCTCGAACCGGGCCGGTCGATCCTCGCCAACTCGGGGGTGCTGCTGACTCGCGTGCAACATATCAAGGAAGGCCGCCGCAAACGATTCGTGATCTGTGACGCCGGGATGCACACCCTGATCCGTCCCGCCTTCTACCGGGCCTTTCATTTTGTATGGCCCGCCCAGGTCGAGACTCGCCATGTGCCGCCCTCGGCCGCCGAGCGCCTCGAGCTCCCGGGTCTCTACCTGAGCGACGTCGTAGGCCCGGTCTGCGAAACCGGCGACTTTCTCGCTCGTGGCCGAGAGCTGCCTCCGGTGAAACGGGGCGATCTGATCGCCGTTTTCTCCGCCGGCGCCTATGGAATGTCCATGAGCTCGAACTACAACGACCACGGACGTTCCGCCGAAGTCCTGGTGGACGGGAAACGGGCGGTGCTGATCAACGAGCGTCAAAAGCTCGCGGCCCTCCTCGAAACCGAAAGATCCCCGAGGGAGCTGACCAGGCCTTAGGAATTTCGGATTTCGGATTTCGGATTTCGGATTTTCCGCCCGCCGGCCCCGTTCCCTATGAGAAATGTGTCGGTACCGCGTTGGTCCCAGACCACCTGTTGCATAGACCAGAATAATGAGCTATATTTAGACCGAAATCGAGACCTGAATTGGAGGTGGGCGTCGTGAGAGAGCTTCAGATTTCAGAAGACATCCTCCCGGTCGGAGAATTCAAGACGCAGGTATCGCGGATCCTTCGGCGGCTTCAGGAGACGCGGCGTCCTGTTGTCATCACTCAGAACGGGAAACCAGCGGCGGTGCTCCTCAGTCCCGAAGAGTTCGATCGATTGAACGAGCACGCCAGATTCATCGAAGCCTTGGATGAGGGACTCGCAGACTCTGTCGCCGGTCGGGTGGTTGAGGATGGCGAATTGACCCGAGAGCTCGACGAAACGTTCGGTACCGTGGACCAGTGAAGCTCTTCTGGACTGACAGGGCGCGGCGCGATTTGCTGGCTATCGGTCGGTATATCGCGAGAAACAACCCTCGGGCGGCGCGATCTTGGATCGACCAGCTTCGTGCGCGTGCTCGAAAGGCCGCCGAGATGCCCCTGGCCGGCAGAACGGTCCCCGAGCGGAAAGGCCACGAAGTTCGCGAGGTTTTTTTGCGAAACTATCGAATCGTGTATCGCGTGCAGAAAGACGCGATCCATGTTCTCACTGTTTTCGAGGGCCACCGGTTATTTCCCCATGACGCAGTGTCGCGCCCCGGCGAGGATTGACCCTTCAACCGATGAAGGCGAATCGCCGCCATTTCTGCACACCGATGACCACGCACCCTCGAATCAGTTTTGAGTTCTTAGTTTTGAGTTTTGAGTTACTCCCGCCTTTGTCACGGCGTAGCCCATAGGGCGAAGCCGGAAAGAGTGTCACCTAAGATGAGCGGTTCTGCCGGAAGAGATGTGCCAAGCTCTTGATGCTCTGGTGCTTGCGAAAAGCGGACGCATACCCATCGGTATT
>JAIVTZ010000414.1:0-4103 GCA_049188105.1 Deltaproteobacteria bacterium
TGCCGGAGGTAGTAGGCGAGCGAGTAGAGAACCTCGGCGGTGGCGCGGGTCGACTTCCAGTGGTTGAGCTTTTTGTTCAGGAACAGCCAGTGGACGAGACCGTGGCGGCGGCCGTCGTCGGGCTCGAGCTCGGTCAGGGTGCGGAGCGCAAAGGCGTGGGTCTCGGTGGTGTCGTTGTACCAGAGCCAGGCGCGGTCCTCGGGCGCCCAGTAGGTACCGAGGTCGGGATCGTTCTTGGCCGAGTCCATCACCGCGTCGAAGACCAAGACCGCGTCGTCGTGACGGCCGGCCCTTTCGAGGGTGAGCGCGAGGTAGCCTTTGGTCAGCGGCGAGTGCTGCCGCCAGTGGCGGAAGCTGAAGTCGAGCATGCGCTGCCGGTCGTCAGCCGTGAAGACGCCCCCGGTCCACGACTCGTCGGGGTAGTTGGAGAGCGTGTAGTTGAGAAAGGTGATGGTCTCCCAGCAGCAGTCGCTGCCCATCATCAGATCAATCCACTCGTCGAGATAGTGGCGGTGCATGTACGCCCAGGCGCGGACGGTGACATCCTTGGGTGCGTCGACCCCAAACTCCAGCCCCTTGGAGAAGCCGTAAAGAATGTAGAGCGTCATCCAGGGTGAGGGCGGACCACCGGGGAACCACGGGAATGCGCCGATCGAGGTCTGGCTCTTCTTGAGCTTTGCCAGGGCGGCATCGCGTTGAGCGCGGGTGATCTTGGGGTCGAGCACGTTGATCAGATCGTCGATATCCTCGCCGCCGCCGCGGGCGGTCTGAAGCCACGGCGTCTCGACGAGCTCCATCTTGCGGTTGGGGTCGTCGGCCTCCCAGGCCTCGAGGCGGGTGGAGCGCGCCGACAGCTTCTCGGCCATCCGTTCCACCGCCGGGTACTGGTCGAAGAGGCTGCCGACAATACCGGTGGACACGAAGCGATTCAGCGTCTGCTCGGTGCACTCGTAGGGGTAGTTCACCAGGTAGGGCAGGGCGTTGAGCACCGAGTAGAAGAGCTGGGCGTCGAGGGTGACCACGAGCTGGTTGTTGATCAGGGTCGGGTCGTCACCCGCGGCCATGTCGGCGAAGTGAAGCTCGCGGCGATCGGCATCATGGAGGGTCACGAAGCGGGACTGCATGAGGTGCATGCGCCCGGGGAGCACCGGCAGCGGCCGCAACTCGCCGTCGGAAAAGGCGCCGGCGCGGGCGGTGATCTCGAAGGCCACGGTGCCGACCCGTACCGGGACCTCGAGGGGAAAGCTGAGGTTGGTACCCTTGCCGGCTTCAACCGAAAACACCACGCCTGACGTTTCTTCGGCCGACAGACCGAAGAGCGGCCGAAGATCCTCATCGGTCGCCGGGTCGAAGATTCTGAGGTTGAGGGCGCCCTCGAAGGGCTCCTCGCCGGCGTTGTTGACCACGACCTTGAGCACCGCCCGGTCGCCCTCGCGCAGGAAGCGCGGCAGATAGGGCCGCACCATCAGCTCCTTGACGCTCGCCGCCTGCCGGGTCACCGAGCCGCCGCGAAGGTCTGTGGTGACGGCGTGCACCCACAGGTTCCAGTCGGTGACCGAGTCGGGAACCTCGAACTCGACCGTCGCCGAGCCGTCGTCCGACAGCAACAGATGGGGCTCCCAAAAGGCGGTCTCGGAGAAGTCCGAGCGCAGCTCGACCGCAGGTTCTTCAGCGGCTGTTGCGGCCGCGCCGCTGACCTGGTTGAGGACGGCCCCTTCCTCATCCTCGCGCAGTACCTCGTCCGTGGCCATCGGGGCGGGCGCCATGGCGTCTGCCATCTCCATCCTCGACTCCATGACAACGCCGGCCTTCATCATCCGGTAGCGCCCCCGCCGACCCGGGCCGCCGATGCCGTAACCGTCGAGCCTCGTGAGGTAATCGCCGTGGAGGCGGGGATAACCGGGCGGGTCGGAGAGGCTCGACCAGCCCCACAAAGACTGCGCGCGGCCGAGGTTGTCCCACAGACCGGCGACGGCCGTGCGGTCGGGGTAGAGCGAGAGCGGGCTCGGCGGCGTGTGTGGGGCAAAGATGTCGAGCGAGCGGTCGTACATGTAGGCCAGCAGCTCGGCGGTCTCCGCGTCCACCGAGGAGCCGTCGTGGGCTCGTACGGTAACCGTAAAGGTCTCACGCGTGCCGGGACGCATGCGGTCGCGGAAGGTGGCAAAGTCGAGCTCAAGCCGCCGGTCGTCCCACGGAACGAAGACCCGCGCCGAACGCCGAATGAGCTGGTGGTCGCGGACCAGAGTGAGGGTGGCCCCAAAACCGCCGCGGTTTCCCGAGGTAATTGGAAACTCGATCACGCCCGAACGGCCGGCTCCGATCACGCGCCGCTCGACTCTGCGCCCATCGCGGAAGATCTCGAGCACCATCTCCTGCGCCTTCAATCCGGTGAAGACGAAGAGACGGGCGGTCTCCCCCACCGCCACCGATGACCGGTCGAAACGCAGCAGAGCCGGCAGAGCGAGCTGGGTACGCCGTATGCCGGCGACGACCAGGTTTTTGGTGGTCGTGAACTCAGCGCCGTAATCGTCCTCGGTGCTGTAGAGGAGCCGGTAGGCGCCGGCCGCCAGCCCGGGTAGGGCGAGCTCGGCGGCGCCATCCTCACCGTGAGTCAAGTCACCCGCGGTGATCTCTTCACCTTCGTCCCACATCGCCAGCACCGCATCGGGGTCGTAGCCGGGCTGCCACCGCGGACGCAACCCATCACCGGCGGTACGGTGGGCGTCTTCATCGGTGGGCGTCGGCAACGGCTGATCGGCCGGGGTCAGGGTCTCCGGCGGTTGCTCGAGGCGGACCAGCCGCCACGACCCCGCACCCGCGCGCGGGGCGCCGTCGAGGTCGGTGCGGAGGACCCGCACGGTGGCCGCGTCGTTCGCCGTGTGAAATCCGAGGTCATCGACGATTCGCGCCTCGACCGATACGAAACCGAGCCGGAAGGTGCGCTCGGCGGAGCGGGTCTCGCCCCCCTCATCGGTGACATCGACCGCGAGACGGTAGCGGTAGGTGACGCCCCGTTCTGCATCGCGTTCGTCGGCTTCCGGGGTGAAGTCGAGGTGGAAGCGCCCCTCCTCGTCGAGACCCGTTTCGCCGGCTGCCACTACCTGCGTCTGGTTCGAGGCCGAGGGGTACCACCAGAACCACCAGCGCGGGTAGACGGGCTCGCGGGTGACCCGCCACGTGACCGACCCGGTCACCACCGGCAGGCCGAAGTAGTAGCGCACCTCGCCCTCGAGCGCCGCCTCACGGTTGAGGCGCAGCGGATCTTCCGGGTCGGCGATCTCCACCTCGAAGGTGGGGCGTTTGTACTCCTCGACCCGGATGAAGCTCTGACCCCCGAACGAGGTACGGATGCGCCAGCGCCCGAGGAGCCGGCCGGCCGGGATCGCAAACTCACCGCTCGCCGATCCGAAGGCGTTGGTCGAAACCGTCACCGATACCACCTGCTCGCCGTTGGCGTCGAGCAACTCAACGTGGAGCGGGGCGTTCGCCACCGTCTGGTACTCGATGTCTTCGCCACCGCCGCGATAGGCGACGGCCTTCCAGTAGAGCTTCTGCCGCGGGCGGTAGACCGAACGATCGGTGTAGATCAGGGCCGAGCTCGAAACCCCGCGTTCACCGTCGCCTTGCTGGTAGAGCCGGTTGGCATCGAGGGCGAGGTCGTCGCCGTGACGCCCGACGAGGAAGTACTGGTCGTGCTTCCAGTGGCGCTGGTCGAAGCGCACCCTGCCGTCTTCGCCGGTCCGCAGCCGCTCGACCTCGCGGTGGCCGCGCTGGTAGTCGTAACGGTAGAGCGAGACCGTCACACCCTCGAGCGCGCGACCGCTCGCCCCCGAGCGTGAGGTCACCTCGTAGCCGCCCTTGACCCTGCGGGTCACCAGCACCAGATCCGAGAGGATGAAGTTCTGGGCCACAAGGAGGTTGTTTCGCTCCGAGAAGTCGGCCCGCATGGAGGCCACCACCAGGTAGGCGCCGGGCTCCGAAACCTGGGGCACGTTGTAGCTGAGATGCGTTCGGTAGTCCGGGGTCGGCGGCAGCTCCACCATCCACTCGGCGTCGGGAGCGCCGGCCATGATCTCCTCGGCCTCACGGTAGTGGGGCTGAAG
>JAIVTZ010000415.1:0-4099 GCA_049188105.1 Deltaproteobacteria bacterium
TCTCATAGCCGAGCAGGTGGCCGCGGCCGGGGCCGATGGCGTGATCTTCGCCGCCCCGAGCTTCTGCGACCCCGCCCTCCTCGACCGGCCGATGCTGCGCGCCGGCGCCGAGGCCGAGGGCATTCCGTGCATCGCCTTCAAGTACTCCGAGAACAGCGGCCAGTTCCAGCAGTTCCGCGAGCAGGCCGGCACGTTTTCGGACGCGATCAAGCTGTGGGGAGGCGTCTGATGGCGGCCGAACACGAGGCCCGCGTTCAGAAGGACCGGTCGATGGAGCTGCAGAAGGAGATGATCGCCAACCACTTCGAGCGCCTGGAAAGAGCGCCGAAGAGCGGCGAGCCGGTGATCTACACCTTCGTTCCCGGCAACCTCACCGAGCTCATCAGGTCATTCGACGCGTTGCCGTTACTTCCCGAGATCAACGCGCTGCAGTCGGGGATGCGCGGCAAGAGCAAGGACTACATCGCCGCCGCCGAGCGCGCCGGCCACTCCGAGGATGTCTGCACCTATGTCAAGTGCGACATCGGCATGCTCAAATCGGGCAACATCGGCCCCACCGGCACCAAGCTGCCCGACCCGGATCTGCTGCTGCTCTCCTACACCGGCTGCTACACCTTCATGAAGTGGTTCGAGCTTTTGAGGGAGGAGTACGACTGCCCGACGGTCTTCCTGCAGATCCCCTACCAGGGGGACGGGCGGCTGGCGCCGGAGCACCGTCAGTACATCACGGACCAGATTCGAACCGATCTGATCCCGGCACTGGAAAAGGTGACCGGTCGATCCTACGACGAGGAGCGGCTGCGCCACCACCTCGGGCTCGCCGCCGAGGCCGAGGACGACCTGGTGGCGGTGCTCGAGTCGGCCAAGAACCGACCGAGCCCGATCGACGCCTACTTCGGCGGCGTCTACTACGTCGGTCCGATCTTCTCGGCTTTTCGGGGCACCGAGGAGGGCGTCGAGTACTACAAGGAGCTGCGTTCTGAGGTCGAAGCACGGGTCGCGGCCGGTCTGGGGCCGATCACCCCGGACGGCCCCCTCGACGACCAGCGCTTCCGGCTGGTGGTGGAGGGCCCGCCCAACTGGACGAGCTTCCGCGAGTTCTGGCGGATGTTCTCCGAGGAGCACGCGGTGGTGGTCGCCTCCACCTACACCAAGGTGGGCGGGACCTACGACTTCGGCTTCCGCCACGATCCCGACGACCCTCTCGGCACGATGGCGGACTACTGCGGCGGCTGCTACACCAACCTCAACCTGCCGAGCCGCATCGACATGCTGGTGGCCTATATCCGCGACTACGAGGCGGACGGCTTCCTCATCAACTCGGTCAAGTCGTGCAACTCCTTCTCGGCCGGCCAGCTGATGATGCTGCGCGAGGTCGAGAAGCGGACCGGGATCCCGGGCGCCTTCATCGAGTCCGACCTCGTCGACCCGCGGTACTTCTCGGCCGCCAACATCAAGAACCGCATCGAGAGCTACCTGCAGATGCTCTCTGCAAGGGCGGGAGCGGCGTGAGATGAGGTGCTCCGTCGGCATCGACCTCGGATCCACCACCACCAAGGCGGTCGTGCTCGATGAGAGCGGCGCGATCCTCGGTCGCGGCATCACCAACTCACGTTCCAACTATGATCTGGCGGCCAAGGTGGCGCGCGAGGAGGCGTTCATCACCGCCCGCTTCGGGCTGCTCCGCCAGAAGGTCGAGGAGGCGGCCGGGCCGGAGCTCCTCGACCACCTGCTCAAGGCGTTCCGCCTCAGCCAGATCCTCGCCCAGCTCCATCGGCTGCGCGAGCTGGTCGCCGACGAAATCGAGCGCACAGTTGCCGATCACCTCGCGAGGGGGGCACACGAGGCGGTCGCCTCCATCTTCGACGCCACCGAGGCCGAGGAGGAGGCGTGGTTCGCCGACGACGACCCCGCGCCGCGATCCGACTTCTTTCGCGACGCCGCCGGCTCGGCCTACATGCGGCACGCGGAGGAGATCGCCGATCCCGACGGCGTCAGCTTCGACCTCCTCGTCGGTCTCTATGACAAGTGCATCATCCGGGTCGAGAACGAGCCCCTGGAGCTCGGTTTCCGTCATCACATCGCCGGCGCACTCGAGCGCATCGGCGACCCCGCGGAGGTCCACTCGGCGGTGGCGGCGGCGCGCGACGCCCGGTTGGAGGAGGTGCAGACGGTCGGCACCGGTTACGGCCGCGCGCGGTTGCCCTTTCCCAAGGAGCAGATCCGCTCCGAGATCCTCTGCCACGGGCTCGGCGCCCACACCCTCTTCCCGGGCACGCGGACGGTCCTCGACATCGGCGGCCAGGACACCAAGGCGATCCAGGTGGACGGCGACGGCATCGTCACCAGCTTCCAGATGAACGACCGCTGCGCCGCCGGCTGCGGGCGTTACCTGGGCTACATCGCCGACGAGATGAACATCGGGCTGCACGAGCTCGGACCACTGGCCGAGACGAGCACCCGCCACGTCAAGATCAACTCGACCTGCACGGTCTTCGCCGGCGCCGAGCTTCGCGAACGACTGTCGCTGGGCGAAAACAGGGAAGACATCCTCGCCGGACTCCACCGCGCGATCATCCTGCGCGCGATGTCGCTGCTCGCGCGCTCGGGTGGTATCGACGAGGAGTTCACCTTCACCGGCGGCGTCGCGCGCAACCCGGCAGCGGTCAAAGCCCTGCGACAGCTCTGCGATGAGACCTATGGCGCCCGCACGCTCAACATCTCGGCAGACAGCATCTTCACCGGCGCGCTCGGGGCCGCGCTCTTCGCCCACCGGGAGGCGCGGGCATGACGATCACGGCCGGCGTCGATGTCGGGTCGGGGGCGGTCAAGGCCGTGGTCATGGATGGCGAAGGCGAGAACCACCGGATCCTGTCCTCGACCGCGAGCAGGATCCGGCGCCGCGATATCCGCACGGTGGTGGACGAGGTCTTCTCGTCGGCCGCGCGGGGCGCCGAGGTCGAGACAATCGATTACGTGGCGACCACCGGCGAGGGCGAGGACTTCCCGTTCGCCACCGGTCACTTCTATGGGATGACCACCCACGCCCGCGGCGGGCTCTTTCTCGAGCCCGAAGCACGGGCGGTGCTCGACGTCGGCGCCCTCCACAGCCGGGCGGTCCTGATGAACGGGCAGGGAAAGGTCCTCTCGTACAAGATGACAAGCCAGTGCGCTTCGGGGTCGGGCCAGTTCCTCGAGAACATCGCCCGCTACCTGGGGGTCTCACAGGCCGAGATCGGCGAGCTGTCGCTGGCCGCCGACGATCCCGAGAAGGTGTCGTCGATCTGCGCGGTGCTGGCCGAGACCGATGTCATCAACATGGTCTCGCGCGGGATCTCGACCGAGAACATCCTGCGCGGCATCCACGAGAGCATGGCGCTTCGCTTCGCGCGCCTCCTGCGCTCGATCGGCGCCTCCGGCGTGGTCCTCGTCACCGGCGGGCTGGCGAGCGACACCGGTCTGCTCGCCGCCATCCAGGACGGGCTCGACGAGGACAACCGATTTGCCGCAAGCCTGCGGGTGGCGAGCCACCCGCTCAGTATCTTCGCCGGGGCGATCGGCGCCGCCATCTGGGGCGCCTTCCGCTACCATAAAACCGACCTTGGAGGAGCAGCATGGAAGGCGACTACACCGACGACCCGGGCGTCGTCATCCGCAACCTGAGGCCCGAGGACTTCTCGCGGCTGGTCGCGATCGACGAGCAGATCACCGGCCGCAGCCGACAACTCTGGTACGAGGGCAAGCTCAAGCGGGCGCTCGAGGAGTCAGACCTCCAGGTCTCGCTGGGGGCGGAAAGCGACGGCATGCTGGTGGGCGCCATGTTCGCCGCGGTCCAGTACGGCGAGTTCGGTCTGCCCGAGCCGCTGGCGGTTCTCGACACGGTGCTGGTCGACCCGGCCTTCGAGCGTCGCGGCGTCGCGCGCGCGATCTTCGAGCAGCTCCTGCTCAACCTCAGGGCGCTGCGCATCGAGCGGGTGCGCACCGAGGTGGCGTGGGACGACCACGAGCTCGTGGCCTTCTTCGGCAGCATGGGCTTTGAGCCCGCGGCCCGCCTGGTCCTGGAGACGAGATTTCGGGGGCGTGACCGGAACCAACAGGC
>JAIVTZ010000416.1:0-4092 GCA_049188105.1 Deltaproteobacteria bacterium
ATCGTCACTCTCAACTCTCAACTCCTAACTCTCAACTCAGAACTCTCTACTCTCAACTCTTTTCCCTCAACCTCTCCAACAGCAGCCGATGTGCTGTGCGGAGCTCGGCCGACTGCTGCGGATCGAGACCGCGGCCCGACACGGTCCGCCGGCGATGATGTCTGAGAACCCGCTCGAAGAAATCTCCGCAGAGGTGCGGCTGGCCAAGCCAACCCTCTTCCGCCACCGGAAGGTCGGGCCACCCTTCCATGAGGATCCTGGCGAATATGCCGGCGCCATCTTTGGTGCTCGAGCGGTCCGTTCCCAACACCTCGATTCCCTCCATACCGCAGCTCGGCGAGCGGCTCTTGAGGATGAAACCGTCAAGGCCAGACTCCTGGAGCTCGGCGAGCCTCTTCCGGGCGAAGCTCTCCATCCGCTCCGTCAGATCCTCGCCCGATCCCGGCTCGACCAGCCGCGGGTTGTCGCCACCGTGGACGAGCCGGATCGGCGGCCGAGGCACGCCGAGCCCGATCTCGACCTCCGGGCACACCGGCACCCATTCGAAGAACTCACCGAGCACCTCGGAGATATATCGCTCCCGCTTGTGGCCGCCGTCGTATCGGACCTCGGCGCCGAGCAGGCATGACGAGACGCCGAGGCGGATGGGATCGTCGTCGTGCCACGGGTGCCACGACGGCTCTGGAGGTCCGTTGTCGTTCACAATGCCATGATGTCACGACCACCGGTCGGTGGATGCCGATGGCGGGGGTAGCATGAGAGCGATTGGGGGCCGATTTTGACCGAACGAAGCGGCCGCAATTTTCTCACGAGGACCATCGCCGGCCTCAACGGTCTCCGCATCTCGCGGTCGACCTTCAACGGCGAGGACCCGGTAGACGTCCTGGTTGTGGCTTTGCGCGAACTCGCGGCCGGCGGTGAGCTCAGAGAACCCGCGCGAGGGGCCGTCCTCGTAGGTACGGCCCGGGGCGGACCGAGGGCCCGACAGTAAAACAGGACGGAGGTATGACCATGGAACTCGGGCTCGAAAACAAGGTCGCGGTGATCACTGGCGGCTCGACCGGCATTGGTCTTGCGGTGGGTCGGGGTTTGGCGGCGGAGGGTGTCCGTGTGGTGCTCGCAGCCCGCGATGGCGATCGGGCCCAGAGGGAGGCCTTGGCGATCGCAGACAAGTTCGGGGTGGATGCCGTCGGCGTCGCCACCGACGTCACGGTGCCGGCGGATCTCGATGCGCTCGCCGCTGTCGTGGATGATCATTTCGGCGGTGCCGACATCCTCATCAACAACGCCGGCACCGGCAGCAACGAAACCATCATGGAAGCACCCGACGAGAGGTGGCAGCACTACTGGGATCTGCACGTCATGGCTGCCGTCCGCCTGTCGAGAGCGCTGGTTCCGGGCATGAGGGCAAGAGGTGGCGGTGTGATTCTCAACAACGCCTCGATCTGCGCCACCCAACCCCAGGGCCACGAGCCGATCTACAACGTCACCAAGGCGGCGCTGGTGATGCTGTCGAAGAACCTCGCCCACGAGCTCATCGGTGACGGCATCCGGGTCAACGTGGTCAACCCCGGGCTGGTGCTCACCGCGGGGTGGATCGAACCCGCACGGGCCGAGGCGGGAGACGGGTGGAAGGTCTACCTCGAAGCTATCGCGCGGGAGAAGGCGCCGATCGGACGCTTTGCGACCCCCGAGGAAATTGCGGACTTCTTTGTCTTTCTGTGCTCGGACCGCGCGGCCTACAGCGTGGGCTCGACCTACTACGTGGACGGCGGCTGGCTCGGCGTGGTCACGTGAGTATCCGATTCCTGATGCGCCGGAGGGGTTCGCGGACCTCCGGTCCGATGCTACTCTGGAAGTGTGAAAAGCCCTCCGCCGGGTCACCGCGAGATCGAGCACACCGCCGACTGGGAGCTCGAGGTGTGGGCGCCGGATCTGCCGGCGCTGATGGAAGAGGCGGCGCGCGGAATGTACGAGCTGATGGGCGTCGAGGTGTCGGAGGAATCTCGTTGTCACCGACAGATCGAGCTTTTGGCCGACGACCGCGAGGAGCTCCTGGTGTCATTTCTCGGGGAGCTGCTCTTTCTCGTGGAGGACGAGGATCTGGCCTTCGACGGGTTCCTCCTCACGGTGGACGATACGAGTCTTGTCGCGCGTTTGGAGGGCGGGTCCATCGTGTCGCGGAGCAAGGAGATCAAGGCGGTCACCTATCACCGACTCGAGATCTCCGAGACCAAGCGCGGGCTCGAGACGAGCATTATCTTTGATGTGTAGGGTCAACCCAAGATGAGTGGTTCTCACCCGCGATCTGCACCAAGCACATCTCCTCCGGCACAACTGCTATCTTAACCCGCACTTCTCACCGGGTGTCTACTACGGACGGCGAATCGCGGCGTCCCGCCGTGCTTGTCGCAAATCGTGCTCCTCGACGTAGCGCTACTACGACTGCGTCGCCCGATTCGCGACAAACCCAGCGGATACTTGCGCTTCGCCGCCCTCGCTACGAAACCCGGTGAGAAGTACGGGCTGGGTCTCGAGCTGCTCTGCATCGGCGTCGGTCAACTTGCTGACGAAGTGCCGCTGATATCGTCTCTTGCCCCATGCTTCCGCGATCTGCGCTCCGACCGACCGAGACGATCGGCGGATCTGATCCGTTAGCGAGTACCTCTCATCCGCAGGAAACCCCTTTGAATACTCGAACAGATTTTCAGCGATAGCCGCCGCCTTCTGATACACCACGAGCTCGTTGAAACTCCTAGCATGCTGCAACTTTCTCATCAAATACCCAGCCCCCACCGATCACCGATCACTGACCACCGATCACCTGTCTCTCACCGATTACCGATGACCGATGACCGATCACCGAATACGTCCGGTGGTTCTTTCGGTTTTCTGTTATCGATTTGATGATGACCGATGACAGATGACGCTCCGTAGTTCTTTCGGTTTACGGTTCTCGGTCTACGGTCTACTGATGACCGATACCGCCCAGCAGTTCCTTCGGTTATCGGTTTACGGTCATCGGTTTACGGTTATCCCAATGCGTCTGCGACTTCGTCTGAGGTCATCCGCGTGAAGGTTCGGCGTGTTGCTGCCCGCTTGAGGAAACCTACCTCCCACTCAGCAGGTTCGATAGCGCGCTCCATAACCGTCGAGATCGCTTCCGTCGCAACGGTGAGGGCCGCATTGAGAGACAGGTCGTTCTCGTATGCCGCAGTGATGATCTCGGCTATCTGAACCTCGCCTGCCCCCATTACCGCGACGGGGCCGCTGTCGCGTAGCGTGCCATCGAAACGGATCCGGAACAGACTGTCGGAACCGACGGTTCTGCCGACCTCTGCAACGACGATGTCAACTTCGTACGGCTTCACCTCGTGCGTGAAGATCTGGCCGAGCGTCTGTGAATACGCATTGGCGAGGCCCTTGCCTGTCACATCAGCTCTGGCGTAGGAATACCCCTTGAGATCCGCGTATCGGATGCCCGCAACCCGGAGGGTTTCGAATTCGTTGAATCGACCGACACCCGCAAATGCCAGTCGGTCGTATATCTCGCCGATCTTGCGTAGTGATGGCGATGGGTTCTCACCGACGAGCAGCACACCAACATCAAGGGCCATGACGGCTACTTCGCCCTGATGCTGAGCCCGCGCGTGGAGATCGCGCAGGACAGGGTCCTGCCCAAGGACCTATCCTGATTCTCCCCATACGCCGAGCTTGACCCATGAGCCAAAGTCAGACCCCGACACGCAGGCCAAACTCGAGGCATTGATGGACGAGCACGGCCTCACGTGGGATGAGGCCTGGCACATCACGACCAGCACGATGGCATACACTAATCACACCTTGCTGCCGGAAGCGCTGGAGTTGTGGCCCATATCGATGTTCCGCGGTTTGTTGCCGCGTGTTCTCGACATCATCTACGAGATCAACGCACGCTTCATCGCCGAGATTAGTCTGCACTGGCCCGGTGACAATGATCGCATTCGTCGTATGTCGCTGATACAGGAAGGCAGCGATCCCATGTTGCGGATGGCCTATCTTGCGATTGTGGGAAGCTTTTCGGTTAACGGCGTCGCCGCGTTGCACTCAAAG
>JAIVTZ010000417.1:0-4090 GCA_049188105.1 Deltaproteobacteria bacterium
TGGTGCTTTGTCCCGCCTGCACATTCCGGCGTTCATTGAACAGCGTTGGGGTCATGTCTCACAACGGCGAGCACCGTGAACTATTTGGCCGCTGCGATGATTTGCTCCATGAGAGCGTGCCCTTCGGGGTTGTCCGGGATGATGCCGGGCTTCAAGAGTCGTCTGGTGAGCTCGATCCAATTGGGGTCGGCGGCAAAGACGGTGCGGAAGATGGGCAGGGCCTGCTCGAGCTTGCCGCTGGTGGCCAGGGTGACCGCGGCCCAGTACTGGACCTCGACGTTGTCGGGGAGGAGCTCGGCGGCTTTGCCGTACTCGGCCATCGCGAGCTCGAGATCGTCGTGCTCGACCGCCAGGTCGCCCGCGTTCATGTGCTCGTAGGCGCGGTGGACCCTGAGCAGGCGGCGCAGCTCGGCGATCGGTGTCGGGTGGTCCTCGATGCGCAGCTCGAGGACCCGGTCGGCCCAGGAGCGGCCGGTGGAGGCTCCCTTGACGATGATCATGGCGGCCGACTGCTTGCCGCGGATGTCGCCGCCGACCGACTGCGCCGCCTCGAGCGCCGCCATCAGCCGCTCGGCGAGGTCGCCCTCGGTCGACTCATAGGCCTTCGCCATGGCCGGCACGACCTTGTCGTTGAGCATCATGTTGGCCTGCACGGAGAAACCCTCACCCACATGGTGGCCGGCGGCCTCGATGCACTTGGCACCGGTGTGGGCGGCCACCCGGCCTGAGGTGTCGACAAAGGCCACCTGGCGTACGTCACGCCCCTCATCGACCAGGAGCAGCGCATCAAGGGCCTGCTCGGCCGACAGCCCGCTCTTCATCAGCTCGAGCCCGCGCGGCCCGTAGGCCGGGTCGACAAAGCTCTGGGTGGCGATCGCGCCGACCCCGGCCTCGGCCCAGGTCACGATCGAGCCGACCGAAAACCAATGCGACTGGACGGCGACGCCCATCTGCCCGGTCGCCTCATCACGAGCAACGATCGAGTAGGTGTGGACCGGGCGCTCGACGCCAGCAGTTGGGAGTGCAATAGCAATTGCGATGAGAAAGGGAGCGATTCGATGCATGATGTCCTCCAAAGAGCTTGTTCCACCCGCGATGTTACTCCCCTTTTTCTTTTCTTCCGTGGGCGCCCGCCAGGCGCACACGGAAAAAAAGAACTACGAGAAAGTAAACCCCGCCTCCGTGGCGGAGGCGGGGTTGGAAATCTGGCAATGGGGTTCTCAGTCCTGCAGCGCCTCATGCACGCGACCGACCATCTCCGGTCCGGGCTTGAGGGTCTTGTCGCCCTCGTCCTTCCACTTGGAGGGACAGCCCTCGTCGGATCCTTCCTTGGCCTTGCGCGAGAGGTAGAGGTTGGCCTTGAACTTGCGCATCAGCTCGTCGATGTTGCGGCCCATGTTGTAGAAGTTGACCTCGGAGTTGAAGAGGGTGCCGTCGGGGCTGATGATGAAGGCGCCGCGCAGGGCGAGGCCGGTGTTCTCATCGTAGATGCCGAAGAGCCGCGACAGATTGCCGGTGGGGTCGGCGCCCATCGCGTACGTGACGTCGGCGAGCTCCTTTTCGTCACGCTTCCAGGCGAGGTGGACGAACTCGGTATCGGTCGAAACGGTGATGAGCTCGGCGCCCATCTTCTTGAACCTATCTTGCTGCTCTGCCAGAGCAGCCATCTCGGTTGCTCAGACGAATGTGAAGTCTGCCGGGTAGAAGAAGAGGATCGTCCACTTCCCCTCCTTCTTGATGTCGGCAAGGTTGCGTTTGCCGAAGCCGTGGTTCTCGGGCTCGTAGACGGTGAGCTCGAAGTCCGGCACCGGTTGGCCGATCATGACCTGGGTGATTTCGTCGCTCATTGTGCGGTCCCCCTTCGGATCAATATTTGGCAGCGGCCAGTATAGAACGTCGGGATAAATATAGGAAGGGTTCTCAATACTGCAGTAGGGAGATTTCTGTTTTCGTCGGGAGGCAACGCCCGCGGCTGGTGCCGCAAAAGTAATCTGTCGCTCCTTCGGAGCTTGATGTATTTGGATTTCCCGTTTCCTGGGGCTCACGCCCCAGGCTAAATGTCTGTCGCGCCTTCGGCGCTCGTACCAGTAATCGAAGACCCAAGCCGCGAAGCGGCGACAGATTCATAGCCTGGGGCGTGAGCCCCAGGATCTTGTGCCCAAATAATGAATGAGCCGCGAAGCGGCGACAGACATTAGATGGGGATTCAGTTGACAATACCCTACCGGGGTATGGTATAGTTCTCCCATGACGGAGGTGACGGTGGCGGTGGACGAACAGGTGCAGAAAAGCGCTCTCAGACGCCTGAGCATCATCGAGGGGCAGCTCAAGGGGGTGCGGCGGATGATCGAGGAGGGCGCCGGCTGCGTCGAGATCCTGACCCAGATCTCGGCCATCCACGAGGCCCTGCGCGGGGTCGGCAAGGTGGTGGTGCGCCACCACATCGAGACCTGTGTCACCGACGGGCTGCAGACGGACAAGAAACAGCAGCATCAGGACGAGCTCATGGACCTGATTTACAAGCTGAGCAAGTGATGGAGTGGATCCTCACCTTTGTCGCCGCCTCGTGGTCGGTCTTCGGCGCCATGGCGCCGTACCTGCTGCTGGGCTTTCTGGTGGCGGGGTTTCTGTCGGTGGTGATCTCGCCCGAGTGGGTGGAGCGCCACCTCGGTGGCAACGGTCTCGGCCAGGTCTTCAAGGCGAGCCTCTTCGGGGTGCCGCTGCCGCTGTGCTCGTGCGGGGTGATCCCGGTGGCCGCTTCGCTGCGGCGACACGGCGCGGGCAAGGGCGCCACGACCGCCTTCCTGCTCTCGACGCCGCAGACCGGAGTCGACTCGATCGCCGTCACCTACGCCCTCCTCGGCCCGTTCCTGGCCGTGGTGCGGCCGGTCGCCGCCTTCGTCACCGGGATCTTCGGCGGTTCTCTGGTGCAGGCCTTCAATGACGACGACGAGGTGATCGACGAGCCGACCGTCGAGGCGGCCGCGGCCTCGTGCTGTTCGGCGGACGGCTGTGACCAGAAAACCCCCGACCGCCCGAAGATCGTCGAAGCGTTGCACTACGGTCTGGTCATTCTGCCGCGGGATATCGGCAGGGCCCTGGTATTCGGCATTGTGGTCTCGGGTCTGATCGCAACCGTGGTCGCTCCGAAGGCCCTCGAGTCCGCCCTCGGTGGCGGTCTGTGGCCGATGCTCGCCGCAATGGCGGTGGGCATTCCACTGTATGTTTGCGCGACCGCCTCGACCCCCATCGCTCTGGCGTTGATCCACGCCGGGTTGTCGCCGGGAGCGGCGCTCGTGTTCCTGATCTCGGGCCCGGCCACCAACTCCGCCGCGCTGACGACGCTGTGGAAGATACTCGGCCGCCGTGCCGCCATCCTCTATCTGGTGACGGTGGCGGTGGCGTCGCTCGCGACTGGGCTCGCGGTCGACGGTCTGATCGGCGCCGGCGCGCTGCCGTCCTCGGCGCTGGTGCCGGCGGCCTCGGCGATGGCGGTCGAGGGAGCACACGTTCATCACGACGCCGCTGGTTCGTGGTTCGAGACCGCGAGCGCGGTGGCGCTGCTGCTGGTACTGGTCAACGCGCTGAGACCCCGGCGTCGACTGCACGAAGAGGAAGCAGTGGTGGATGTGTCGGAGCAGATGATTGAGCTGCGAATCAAGGGCATGCGCTGCAACGGCTGTGTGCAAAGCCTGCAGCGCGCCCTGTCCGAAGTTTCCGGGGTCACCAAGGCCGAGGTGAGTCTGGAAGACGGACTGGCGCGGGTGCGCGGGCGTGACTTTTCAGACGAGGCTGTCGCCGAAGCGGTGGATTCCCTCGGGTTTTCGGTGGAGGACTGAAGGCGCCCACCCGGATTCAGGGTACAGGGTGGACAGGGTACAGGGTGGACAGGGTGCAGGGTGCAGGGTGGACAGGGTACAGGGTGCAGGGTACAGGGCGCACTTGACACCCTGCCCAGAGCGATTAGCGTTTTTGCTGAACCCTGAACCCTGAACCCTGAACCCTGAACCCTGAACCCTGAACCCTGAACCCTGAACCCTGAACCCTGAACCCTGAACCCTGAACCCTGAGCCCTGAGCCCTGAACCCTG
>JAIVTZ010000418.1:0-4086 GCA_049188105.1 Deltaproteobacteria bacterium
AGCCCCACACCAGGCGTAGATCGAGGACCGCGATGTCGGCCTTTTTGGCCTTGATGGCCTTCTTCTCGATGCCCTCGGCCTCTTCCTCGGACTCGGCGGCGATGCGGTCGATCTCGTCCTGCAGATCCTCGGCCAGATCCTCGATCTCTGCCTCGAGGCGATCGATCTCGTTTTCGGACTCGACCACAGCCGACTCCGCGGTCTGCCGCATTCGCCGTTTGCCCGCCGCGGTCTTCATCTTCGAGGCCGCCTTGCGCGATGCCGAGCTGATGCTGCGAGACCCGAGGAGAACCGAGAACAGGCTCTCCACCATCCCCATCGTCTCCTCGGCCTTGCGCGAGCTGAGCTGGGTGCGGTCCCGTTCGAGCTCGTCGCGCTCGCGTTCGAGCCGCTTCTTGAGCGTCTTCATGCGCCCCTCGAAACGTTTCCGAACTCGCTCCTGGGTCCGGTCGTCCGCACGGTCGGCGGCCTCCAGACAGCGAGCCAGAAAAGCGTCCGCATCCTCTCCCTCGTCGGCCACCATCTTGAGACCCTGGTTGACGAGGACCCGCAACGGGCGTCTCGCGCGCCAGCCGATAAAGGCGCCCTCGGCCTTCACGAGCTCGGACGACAGCCGACCGGGCGCCGCAGCGGGGAACCGCAGGGCGTCCGGCGCATCCTCCACGAGCCCCGGCATCTCGGACAGGGACTCCCCCTCCTCCCACCCGATATGCCCCTCGTCGCCGATCGGGAATCGCCACACCTCCTCGAGCTCCCGAAAGAGATCGAGGCTCGTGCGCTGAACGCTGAAACGATTCCTGACCAATAGAGACGGGCTCGCCATACCGGAACCACCCTCGGCGTAGGCTACCGGCACCGCGGCGGCCAGCGGCGGCGCCTGGCCCCCCGATCGAACCCTGGGCGGCGTATCGGCTGCCTCTCTCGGTGCGGCGTCGGCGACCCGCCGCTGGAGCAACGGTCGCATCTCGGCCAGGGTCACCGGCCCCCGCAGATAGCTCATGGCCCAGCGTGAGGCCAAGGTGCGGACGGGTTGTTTGGCGCGAACATCGGTCAGCAGGAACTGCCGCTTTTCGAGCCCATTCACGATGTCGTCCGCATCGCGGCCGTCCGGCAGCCGCGACATTCCGAGGCCCTCGAGCGCGCGTTCGCGGTCGCGGTCGGTGATCAGGCGGCCGACCAGCTTGACCCCGGCGTTGCCGAGCACCTTGTAGTCCAGGTCGCCCGGGTTCTGGGTCGCCACCCAGGCGCCGACCCCGTACGCCCGGCCCTGTTTGAAGAGAGTCAGCAGCGGCCGCTTGGTCGGCGGGTTCTTCGGGTAGGGCGGGATGATCCCCTGCACCTCGTCCATGTAGAGCAGCGCCCGCAGACCGGAGGAGGCCGGCTGCCGGCGCATCCAGGCCACCAGCTCCGAGGTCAGCAGGGCAATAACGAAATGCCGCTGCCGCTCGTCCAGGTGGGCGACCGAGATGATGGTCGCGCGCGGTGCATCCATGTCACCCAGGAGCTCATCCATGTCGAGCGCCACGCCCTCGGTCCAGGCCGCAAAGGCCGGGCTCGCGAGCAGGGTATTGAGCGCCATCACCAGCTTCATCCGCTCGGCGCGGGGATAGAAGCTCTCCAGCGACAGCGCACCGAGCGATTCCATCGGTGGATCGATCAGGCTGGCCAGCAGGCCCGCGAGATCCAGCGCCTCGCCCCTCCGCCAGTGCTCGAGGATCACGGAGGCCGTGAGCACGTGGTCGCGGTCGGACAAAGGATCTCCCCCACGCCCCACCAGCGACAGCAGGGCCGAGGTCACGCCGTTGACCCGGTCGGTGGCGGCATCGAGATCGCGGTCGGGGTCCCAGCCCTCCGGCGCCCCCAAGGCCGGCAGAATGTCGAGCGGCGCGGCGGAGCCCGCACCGGGCGTCAGCAACTGCCACGACACACCGTCGCGCACCGCGCGGAGGTCGTCGGGACCGAGCCCCGATCCTTCGAGCCCCTTGCGCCAGAGCTCAGCCTGGTCCGAGGCAACCTGCGAACGATCACCGTCCTCGACTGCGTCCGGCGGCAGCCACGGCGCGAAGTCCTCACCCGCGAGCGAGGGAAAATTGAGGAGCAGATCCACCATGTCACCCTTGAGGTCGATCACCAGGAGCGATACCCCGCGGCGGGCGAGCTCCTCGAGCACCACGACGCCGAGGCCGGTCTTGCCGGAGCCGGTCATCCCCACGCATACCGCGTGGGTCGTCAGGTGGTCCATGTCGAGCGTGACGCGCCCGGTTCCGTCGATTTCGGTGCCCAGGTAGAGGTCGTCGTCAGCCATCCGGCTCTCCAGTCGTCGGCGTTGTTTCGCAGGTTGCAGAGTATAACCGCTCACCCTGGCTGCTATAGTGCCCGCCAACAGGAGCTATGAAAGAAAAGGAGCAATAAAATGGGTCTCTTCGACAGGTTCGGCAAGAGCTTCGAGGATAAGGTGCAGGAAGCGATCAACAACATCGGCGCCACGACCCCCGGCATCACCGGCCTCCACGCCGAGGTGCAGGGAAAGGTCATCACCCTCAAGGGCAAGGCGGAGAGCCGCGACGCGGCCAACCTCGCGATGCAGAAGATCGACCAGGCGGTCAAGGCGGACAACATCGTCAACGCCATCGAGGTCGAGAAGGCGCCCGAGCCGGAACCGGTCGTCGAGCAGGTGTCCGCAGAACGTTTCTACGAGGTCGTGTCGGGCGACACCCTCGGCGCCATCTCCCAGAAGTACTACGGCAAGGCGGGCGACTACATGAAGATCTTCGAGGCCAACCGCGACATCCTCGACAGCCCCGACCTCATCAAACCGGGCCAGAACCTGCGCATCCCCGAGTAGGATGAACCCGGCGAGAAGACCGGGTTAACCGGATACGTAGGTTGCGCTCAGCCGGCGAAAACTCGGCATCCGATCTTCGCAACCCCGGTGGCTACCACGCGGCCGTCGGGCGCTGCTGCGTTCAGGGCGGAGGATATCGATTCCCGCGCCCCGGGCGGATGCCACACCAGCACGCTGCCGCCGCCACCGGCGCCGCACGCCTTGATCGCCGATGCGCCGGCGGCGAGGCCGGCGTCGATGATGGTATCGAGCTCGGGCGGGCAGACCTCCGGGGCGAGTCGCCTGCGAGCGCTCCACTCGTCGGCCACCGCCTGTCCCACTCCATCCTCGTTTCCGGCGATGAGCTCGGCTCGACAGCGGCGAGCCGCTTCGGCGATCAGCTCCAGGGCTTCGGTCGTGTCCCGGTCCCGGTCGAGCCGGCGCCGGATCACCTGCCAGTTGACCATTCCCGAGTGGTGGGTGATGCCGGTGTCGAAGATGGTCAACCTCTCGCCGACCCACTCGGGTTCGACCCTCAGCCGCTCGACCCTCACGCCTCCGGGCTCGTGATGGATCGCCAGCACTCCCGCCTGGACCGCCGCCCAGTGGTCCTGCAGGCCTGTGGGAACCGTGAGAACCCGAGCTTCCAGGTCACGCGCCAGAAGCACCAGTCGTTCATCGGCCATCTCCTCACCGGCAACACTCAGGATTCCGCGAGCCAGAGCGACGGCATAGGCCGAGGATCCTCCGAGCCCGGATCCCAGCGCAGCCTGGGAGCGGACTCGTACCCGGACGCCGCCCGCAGGCCGCACAGCAAAGGCGACCGCGGCGCTGAGGTCGGAGGTCGCGTCCGCCGCGCTGAGTCGACGCCATTCGGCATCGCCCATCGCGTGCCACACCTCTTTCAGAGGCGCCTCGAGATCCACCTCCAAACGCACCATGACCGGGATCGCCGCGTTGACGGTCAAGGAGCCCGGGTGCAGCATTCCGAGCGGCCAGATGTCCAGGGTCCCCCCCGCGAGGTCCGCTCGGCAGGGCGACTCCACCGTCACGCCGATCCCCGGCGCGGCGTTCAACAGCGGGCTCCAACCGGCGACGGCCCGCCGTCGATGAGCGTGAGCACCGCCAGGGCGTGAGCCAGGTACCGCTGCAATCTCTCCTCCGCGAGCGGTTTGACCGGCGGCGAGGAGATGGTGAGCGGGTTGATCCATCTGCCGTTCAGCTTGACCCGGTAGTCGAGGTGGGGCCCCGTGGAGAGTCCG
>JAIVTZ010000419.1:0-4082 GCA_049188105.1 Deltaproteobacteria bacterium
CTGCACCCCGTGAACCCTGCACCCCGTGAACACTGAACCCTGTGCTCTGTGAACCCTGTGCCCTGAACCCTGTGCCCTGTGAACCCTGAACCCTGTACCCGTGGCACGGGTATGCTGGTTCGCATGTCGGATCGCTTCCACCCCCTGTCTCTCGAGCAGCTCGTCGGCTGGATCGCCGATGAGCTCGAGGCAAAGGACTCTATCTTCGGCATTCCCCGCGCCCTCTTCTTCACGCCGTCGGCCGGCGACCGCTTCCGCTCCGAGGTCTACGGACATACCCTCGACACACCCATCGGGGTTGCGGCCGGCCCCCACTCGCAGCTCTCCCAGAACATCATCGTGTCGTGGCTGTGCGGCGCTCGCTTCATCGAGCTCAAGACGGTGCAGACGCTGGACGAGCTGGAGATTCCCAAACCCTGCATCGACATGCAGGACGAGGGCTACAACGTGGAGTGGTCGCAAGAGCTGAAGGTGGAGGAGTCATTCCTCGAGTACCTCCACGCCTGGGTCCTCATCCACCTCCTCCACCGCCGGCTCGGCTTTCCCGGCGACTCGCCCGGCGTCATCTTCAATCTCTCGGTGGGTTACGACCTCGAGGGCATCCGTCGACCGAACATGCAGTGGTACCTCGATCGCATGGAGGACGCGGACGACGATCTCGGCCGATGTCTCGAGGTCGTCGCGCGGCGGTTCCCCGAAATCGCCGAGGTGGAGGTCCCGCGTCGGATTTCCGACAACGTCACCCTGTCGACCATGCACGGCTGCCCACCGGAGGAGATCGGCGCGATCTCCGAGTACCTGCTCAGCGATCGTGGCCTCCACACCAGCGTCAAGCTCAACCCGACCCTGCTCGGAGCCGGTGAGGTGCGCCGCATCCTCGACCACGAGCTCGGATTTGACGACATCGAGGTTCCGGACGAGGCGTTCGCCCACGACCTCGACTATCCGGACGGGCTGGCGTTGATCGCCCGGCTGCAAAGCGCCGCCGCGGCATGCAATCTCGAGTTTGGAATCAAGCTCACCAACACCCTCGAGGTCACAAATCACCGAAAGATCTTCGACCCGGCCGAGCGCACCATGTACCTGTCGGGGCGGCCGCTGCACGCTCTCACCGTCAACCTCGCCCGGCGGCTCACCGAGGATGTGGCGCCGCCGCTGCTGCTGTCGTTCTCCGGCGGTGCGGATGCCGACAACACTCCCTCGCTGCTCCGCGCCGGGATGCGGACGGTGACCGTCTGCTCGGACCTGCTGCGGCCGGGCGGCTACCTGCGGCTGGGGCAGTACATCGAGAACATCGACCTGTGCATGGCGGCGGAAGGGGCCAAGACCATCCTGGAATTCATCGCTGCCGGTGCACCGCCGGACCTCTCACCATGGGAGGCCGCCGCGTTCCACCTCGCGGCCTACGCCGGCGCCGTCCTGTCGGACCCGTCCCTTCACAAGGAAACCTACGAGCGTGCCCACACCAAGACCCCGCGCCGGCTCGATCTCTTCGACTGCATCGAGGCCCCGTGCACCGACATCTGCGATGTCGACCAGAAGGTCCCCGACTACATGCGGCGGGTTCGCGACGGCGACCTCGCCGGCGCCGCCCGCATCACCCGCGAGGACAATCCGCTGGCCTCGATCCTCGGCCGTACCTGCCACCACCCCTGCGAGCCGGTGTGCCTGCGCACCCACATGGAGCAGCCGCTGGCGATCCGCGAGATCAAGCGATTCATCACCGAAAACGAAGCGCCGGAGACCCGGCACGGACCGCCGGAGCTGGTCGGCCCTCCCGTCGCGATCGTCGGCGCCGGCCCCTGCGGCCTCGGTGCGGCCGCCTTCCTCGCCCGCGCCGGGCGCCGGGTCACCATCTTCGAGGCGCGGCCCGCGGCCGGCGGCATGGTGTCGGCCACCATTCCCGACTACCGTGCGCCCACGAGCTCCATTGAAGCGGATCTCGAGCGCATTCGCGCTCTCGGGGTGGAGGTGCGCTACGGCCGTGAGGTCGGGAAAGACCTCACCCTCGCCTCCCTGCAGGCGGAAGGTTTCTCGGAGATCGTCATCGCGATCGGCGCCCGTCGGGGACTGCGGCTCGGCATCGAAGGCGAGGACGTAGAGGGAGTTCTCGACGGACTCGATTTTCTGCGCGCGGCCCGCTCGGGCGCCGCCCCACCCCTCGGCGAAAAGATCGGTGTCATCGGCGGCGGCGACGTGGCGATGGATTGCGCCCGCACTGCGTGCCGCCTCAGCGACGGCGAGGTCACGGTCTTCTACCGCCGCACCCGCGCCGAGATGCCGGCCCAGAACGAGGAGATCCGTGATCTCCTCGACGAGGGCGGCGGTCTTGTCGAGCTGGTTTCGCCTGGTCGGATCATCGCTCGGAACGGCCGGCTCGAAGCCGTCGAGATGGTGACGATGCGGCTTGGCGAACCGGACGATTCAGGACGACGGAAACCCGTGGAAATCCCGGGGGCGGCGCGTGAGATGGCGCTCGATACGCTCATCGTCGCCATCGGTCAACGACCGGATCTCGGGGTCTTCGACGGCCAGGAGATCAACCTCACCCCGGCAGGCTATCTGGACGTGGATCCGCAGACCCTCGAGACCTCCCTACCCGGCGTGTATGCGGGCGGCGACATCATCGGCGACGGGCCGTCGAGCATCGTCGAGGCCTGCGGCGACGGCAGGATCATCGCCGAAGCAATCATCGCACGCGGGGGTGCGGCAGATGGAACCGGGGGGACCCTACCAGCCGCCTGGCCGGAGTTCGACCTCGTCGATCTTCTGCGGCGCCGGTCGCGGATCGAGCCCCGGGTGCAGATTCCCCACCGTGCCCCCACAGGCCGGGGCGACTTCGCCGAGGTCATCCTCACCCTGTCGCCCGAGTCCGCCCGCCGCGAGGCCGCGCGATGTCTCGACTGCGACCTCATGTGCTCGACCTGTGATGGCGTCTGCCCCAACCGGGCGATTCTGACCTACCGGACCGCGCCGACACGTCTCAGGATTCCGCAAATCAGCGTCGAAAACGGCCGCCTGGAGATTCTGCCGCCCGTCGACTTCGAGGTGACCCAGGGACCGCAGGTCGCCGTGCTCACCGATGCCTGCAACGAGTGCGGCAACTGCGTCACCTTCTGTCCGACCGCCGACCGGCCGTGGCGTGACAAGCCCCGCCTCTACCTTGATCGCGAGGACTTCGAGGCCGAAACGGACAATGCCTTCATGCTGGTCAGCCATGACGGGGCCCGTGGGCTGCAGGCACGGTTCGATGGTGCGCTTCACCAACTCATCGAGGTCAACGGCGACCTCCGATATTCCTCACCCGCGATCGAACTCCGTCTGGACCCGGAAACGCTTGCCGTCCTCGAATCGGCCGTTCGTGGTCAGCGGACCGGAGACAACCTCGTGGACCCCGGCCACCTCGGCGCCATGATCATCCTCCATCGATCATTTGAGGAGTCCATGCCCGAGTTTCCGCTGGTGGAGGCGGATCCGGGGTGGTTGCTGGGCCCGACGTTTGAACGTTGATATTTGAACATTGAACGTTTTCCCCCGAACAACTCCCTTGAGTTTTGAGTTTTCCCCCGCCCTCCGGGTTTGCATTTAGCTACGGCGTGACAAGCCTGCATGCGGGACCCGTGCACCTTGAACCTTGAACCCGTGTGGGTGGGCGGGTGATTAGAAAATCCGAAATCCGAAATCCGAAATTCCCAAAGAGGGTGCGCCGCACCCGCTTCGGGTTAGACTACTCGGGACATGCAAACGCCTGACGTCAACCTCCTGTGCAACGGAACGGTCCTGACCGGCGGCGAAACGTCGGAGGTATTCTCCGATGGTGCGGTGGCGTGGTCCGGCGACCGGATCGTCGCCGTGGGGCTGGAGTCGGACCTGACAGAGCGGTTCCCCGGCGCCGGACGGCTCGATGCACGCGGAGGCATGATCCTGCCCGGCCTCATCAACCTCCACCACCACCTGTACTCCGCCCTCGCGCGGGGACTTGCTCCGTCCTAGCCCGCGACCGATTTCGCCCAAATTCTCGACAAGCTGTGGTGGCGGCTCGACCGCGCTCTGACTCCGGAGACGGTGCGCCTGTCCGCGCT
>JAIVTZ010000420.1:0-4062 GCA_049188105.1 Deltaproteobacteria bacterium
GACGAGTTGATGCGGTTTGCCACTGCGCCGGTTGGCTCGCCCCCACCGTCGGGGCTCAGGCAATTCCAGTAGAAGGTGTGGTTCCAAACCTGGGCGCCGTTGTTGAATATCCCGCCGTCGGCCTCACGGATGATGTCCTCGAGCGTTTTGTCCGCCCACTCGGTGCCCGCCGTCAGCTTGTTGAGGTTGTCGACATACGCCCGGTGGTGTTTGCCGTAGTGATACGCGAGCGTTTCGGCCGAGATATGCGGCACGAGAGCGTCATCGGCGTAGGGGAGGGGCGGCAGTTCAAAAGCCATGATCTGTCCTCCTGATCTGGGGTTTTCTCAATTCTACACCCGAAAGGTCGATTGAACGTCAAACGTTGAAGGATAAACGTTGAGAGTGAGGAGGTGAGAAGGTTAGGAGTTGAGAATTGAGAGTTTAGAGTTGAGAGTTGAATGCCACTAACTCTAAACTCATAACTCTCAACTCTAAACTCTTAACCTGCGCCCTGCGCATACCGGAGTCCGCCCGCGAATCTGTCGGGGACGTCCGCCGCCGGGCAGACGGCGTTGAAGCCGCACCACGCGCAGAGGATACCGGGGCGGGCGGGGAAATCGCGGGCGGCTTCGGTTTCGCCGACGAGCTCGAGGAACCGCTCCACGAGCCGCAGCGCCCGGGCCTTGTCCACTTTCTGCCAACGGGTCGTACCGTGACGAAGGTAGTGATATCCCGCGAGGGCCTCCTCCTCATCGTGGTGTTGGAGAACGCTGACTGCGTAGAGCGGGGCCTGCAGCCCCTGGGAGAACTCCGAGTCGTTGCCCTCCGAGCGGGAGGTCTTGTAGTCGACGACGAAGAGGCGGCCCCGCTCGGTCCGGCCGACGCGGTCCGCAAATCCCGTAAACACAACGTCGTCGGAGAGCCTCAGCGACAGCCGTTGTTCGAGCGACACGGTTTCCGAACGGTCGCGGGCGAAGGTGTCACGGAGGAAGCGGGCGAGCATTTCGCGGCCCAGGCGGAGGTAGGTCTCCGGGTTTTCCTCGATGCGGATGACGACGACGGTGTCGTCAAACCCTTGTTGCCAGCGATCCGCAAATCGCTCGAGCATTGCGGCCTCGTCGGGATCTGAACCACGAATACGTTCGCCGTACAGCCACTCGAGAACGTCGTGAACCGCGTTGCCGAGATAGGACTCGATGGATCTGAAACTCTCCTTGAGCCCCTCCAGGTAGCGGAACCTGTACTGCATCGGACACTGGTTGAAGGACTTCAGCCGGGAGAAGGAGTAGACGTTCGAGGGAGTCGGAGTGAGCGAGGAGTCAGTCATGGGCTGGAGTGTAGCGGATCGGAATTTCGAATTTCGAATTTCGAATTTCGAATTTTCAAACCACACGCCGGCGGGCGATGCCGGCCGACCGTCGCCCCCGGGAAAACGTCAAACAACTGTTGAATCGGAATCGGTAAAATCCCCCGGTTTCGGGTGGATGGTGGCAGGAGTCAAATCCGAAATCCGAAATCCGAAATCCGAAATCAAACCGGGTTCGGCAGGTCGATGAACTCCACCTCGAGGTCGTGGCGATCTGCGATCCAACGTCCGAGGGCGCGAATACCGAAGCGCTCGGTGGCATAGTGGCCCGCAGCAACGAAGTGAACCCGATCCTCGGCCGCCTGGTGCATGACCCACTCCGAGGCCTCACCGGTGATGTAGGCGTCGAGACCTGCGGCCACGGCCTGGTGGAACTCTTTTTGGGCGCCTCCGGTGACGATGCCGACCGACGACACGAGAGGCTCGCCGCCGGGGAAGATTTGCGGCTCGCGGTCGCAGGCCTCGGCAACGGCGGCGATGAGCTCCTCCACCTCGACCGGATCTGGGAACACCCCGCACACTCCGGTCGGCGCACCGCAATGGACGCCGAATGGTTCGAGCTCCTCGAGACCGATCCTCCGGGCGAGCTGGGACGCGTTGCCGAGCTCCGGGTGCCGGTCCAGTGGTAGGTGGTAGGCGATGAGGGACATCCGGTTTTCGATCAGCAACTGCAGGCGATCACGGAACGACCCCACGATCCGCGTCGGCTCGGAACCGTTCCAGAGGATGCCGTGGTGGACGATCACCGCATCGGCTCCTCGTTCGGTCGCGGCGGCGAAGAGCTCGAGCGAGGCGGAGACCGCGGTCACGACCCTCCGGACATCGGGGACTCCCTCGACCTGGAGGCCGTTGGGGCAATAGTCGGCCGCTCCGTCGGCATCGAGGAGCTCGTCGAGCTCGGCCACCAGTTGCAGGAGATCCACGGGCCGATGGTAGCGCAGCCCGGCCCCGCCCGCACTCATGAGAAATTCCCGAGTTCTTTTCCGATGGGTCGAACCAGCCGTGACAAGTCGGCGCTCCATCGCATGCCGCAGCAGCAAGCTGGTGAGATATGCGGGTTGGAGAGGTAAGATGGTGGACGCGATGCGCAGATCCGGGTACGTCGTCGTTGCACTCTTTCTGCTAATGACGGTGTTCACGACGACGTGCGGTCGGGAAGAACCGGAGCCGGCGAAGTCGTTCACCGTGCGAATGCTTTCGGCAGGCTCTCTCTCAGGTCGATGGGAGCTTGCGGCGGAGCGCGGTCTCGGCCTGATCGCCTCCGAGCTCGACGCCGACGTGGCGCGGTTTCGCGTCGAAGATCAGGGTGACGCGCGGGCCCGGCTCGCCGAGCAGGGGCATGCGGGGGTCCAGCTCGTGTATTACGTCGGCGCCGGTGTCGAAAAGATGCTGTACTCCGAAGCCCCGGCCTTTCCGGGCACAGCTTTCGTACTCCTCCCTGGTCGTGTTCACGGTCCCAACCTCGGCTCGATTCGGTTCTTGCCGGAGGAGGCTGGGTACCTGGCGGGAGCGGTCGCCGGCGAGATCGTGCCGGATCGTAAGGTCGGACTGGTGCGCGGCGTTGGCGGATCATGGCTCGAGGCCCTCGAGGACGGTTTTGTCGCCGGCTTTCGTGCGCGGCAGCGGCGCAGGAAGATCACGGTGGAGGTAGCGGACGGTCCCGAAGGCGTGTGGAAGCTGAAGTCTGCGGGTATCGGCGTTGCGCTCTACGCCAGCGACCGTTCCGATCCCGCCGTGCTCTCTGCTGCAAACAACGCCGGAATATTGCTGGTGGTCGTAGATCCCGATCTCATGAACGACGAGCCGGAGGTCGTGATTGCGGCGATCGAGGTGGACGTTCCGGAGGCCATGTTGCGGGTGGCTCGCGAGGTTCGAGACGGGACGTTCTCGGGCAGGGTGTTCTCCTTTGACCTCGGTTCGGGGGTCCTCGATGTCGCGCTCAACCCGAACCTCGGAGCGGACCGTCTGGCGGTTGCCGCCGACGCTCTGGAGGATGCGCGATCAGAGGTGACGGCTGGGCTCGTCGAGTTTGACGGGCTGGGACTCTAGCGGAAATATCGGATTTCGGATTTCGGATTTCAGATTTCGGATTTTCGCCCACCCAGGCACAGGGCGCAGGGTACAGGGCGCAGGGTACACTGAACCGACCCCCCTGGACCCTGAACCCTGTGCCCTGCACCAAATTCCCTGCCGGTTTGGATTCTGCCGAGGTCGCTCTATGATTGCCGGTGAGGAGGAACCTCCCGATGGGAATCACCGTCTGGTACAACCCCCGCTGAAGCAAGTCCAAGCAGGCGGTCAGCCTGCTCCGGGAGCATGGCGTCGAGCCCGAGATCTTCGAGTATCTGAAAACTCCGCCTTCGGCAGAGGAGATCGACACCGTCCTCGGCATGCTCGGAATGGAGCCACGCGAGCTGATGCGAAAGAAGGAGGCGGAGTACAAGGAGCTCGGACTCGCCGACGAGGGCCTTTCTCGACAGGACCTGATTGCGGCGATGGTCCAGCATCCTAAGCTGATCGAACGACCGGTCGCCATCTCCGGGGGGCGCGCGGTTCTCGGACGCCCGACCGAGAGGGTCCTCGAGCTGGTCTAGTGCACCCCGCCACAATTGGCGGGGTATTCGATCGCCGATTCATCCTTCCTGCCTGTGCTTCGCTTCCTCTACATACGGCAAGTATTTATCGGTCGCGAAGCACAGGCAGGAAGGCGCCTC
>JAIVTZ010000421.1:0-4036 GCA_049188105.1 Deltaproteobacteria bacterium
CCTGAACTGATTTGATTGCCAGTTTCACGGCAGCCGGGTCAATTGGTTTGAGCAAGAAATCCGCGACCCCCAGTCTTATTGCTTCAGTAGCAACCTCGATGTCACTGTAGGCTGTAATGACGATTGCCGACACAGTATCAGGCCAGCAGTGATTCACCTCTCTGATGAGTTCAATACCGTTCATGTCAGGCATCCTGATATCGGTCACCAGGATATCGGCCTGTTTCTGAAAAAACTCGATGATCTCGGCATCGCCGACAATACCATCGTCTTCTATTCTACAGACAACGGTCCGCACATGAACACCTGGCCGGATGCTGCCATGACCCCTTTTCGTGGTGAGAAAAACACCAACTGGGAGGGCGGATGGCGTGTGCCCGCGATGGTGCGCTGGCCCGGCAAGATCAAGGCGGACTCCATCTCCAATGAAATCGTGCACCACATGGACTGGATGCCTACCTTTCTGGCGATAGCTGGCAACAGCGATGTGAAGGAGAAATTGCTGACAGGTTACCAGGCCAATGACAGAGACTACAAGGTGCACCTGGACGGCTACAATATCCTGCCGTTGCTGACAGGTGAGACCAAGGAGAGTCCACGCCACGAGATCTTCTACTTCTCCGATGACGGCGACCTCACCGCGCTGCGTTACAACGACTGGAAGCTGATCTTCATGGAGCAGCAGACCGTGGGTACCTTCCGGGTGTGGATGGAGCCCTTCGTGCCGCTGCGGATACCCTTGATCTTCAACCTCCGGCGCGACCCCTACGAGCGGGCCGAGATCACCTCCAACACCTACTACGACTGGCTGATCGACCGCGCCTACCTGTTGGTGCCGGCCCAGACGTACGTGGGTAAGTTCCTGGCGACATTCCAGGATTTCCCGCCGCGCCAGAAGGCGGCGAGCTTCAGCCTCGACCAGGTGATGGAGAAGCTCACTCCATCGGGAGGCTAACCAGGGTGGAGTCTCGATGACTCTCGGGGCCGGGAGCCGCGGCGGCTCCCGGCCTCGTTTTTTGACCGCTGCCCGGTGGCACGACGCGGGCGGCGAGCAGCGATCTCCGGCTCTGTTCTGAACTCGATAGAGGAGACGATGCGAAGAAAACTGGTGTCTTGTGGTTGTTCGTAGCGCTGATCGTGATGGTGGGCTTCGTCACCATCGGGTGCGCGCCGCAGGGTGATGTGCAACCGCCCTCCGAGGTCGTGACGGCGAGCCACGCCGGCATGACGACGGTCGAGTTCGAGGCCATCGTCAAAAGCTGGCTCGCAACCGCGACAGTCCGTTGCAGTAGAAATTAGTCAGAAATGCGGGCTTGTTTTCGAGGCGGTGCTGTGACAGTATCCCCGGACTCATCTGACATCGATGTTTTTCCGATCAGTTGGTCGGGTGCGGACGGGGCCGCTTCGAGCGGAAAAACTCGGAAGGATATGACGTGATGAAACGTACGGTGATCGTAACAGCACTGATACTCACTCTTGGAGCCCTCCCGCTCCTGGCGCAGGAGACCGAGGAGGAAGAGGAACCGCTGTGGGAGGGCTCGCTGGGTCTTGCCTGGCTCGCCACCAGCGGTAACACCGACACCTCGACGCTCGGTCTGGATTTCGCACTCGACCGAAAACCGGAGCCGTGGGGCTTCGAGTTTGCGGCTCGCGGCAACCGGGCCGATGACGGCGGGGTGACGACGGCGGAGAATTACCTCGTCTCCGCGCGCGCGGTGCGAAAGCTGCGCACGCGGTGGGAGGCCTTTGGCGGGCTCGCGTGGGCGAGGGACCCATTCGCCGGCTTCGACTCGCAGACCGTGGCCTCGGCGGGCGGGACCTACCTCGCGGTGGAAAGCAAGCGCCACCTGCTGACGCTCGATGCCGGCCTCGCCTACACCTGGGAGGACCGGGTGCCGCCGGCCGAGGACGTGAACTTTGCTGGTGGTCTTCTGGGTCTGAGTTGGGAGTGGATGCTGAGTGAGAACTCGAAGCTCGTCGAGCGGCTCGTGTTTCTCCCCAACTTCGACGACTCGGGCGACTGGCGATTGAACTCGATGACCGCTCTCGAGGCGGCCGTCAACTCGTGGCTGGCCCTCAGGCTGGGCTTCGACATCCGCCACCGCAACCAGCCCATCGGCGACGCCGACAGCACCGACACGACCTCGACCGCGTCGGTGGTCTTTAAATTCTGATAACCCAAAGGAGCATCATCATGGAGCAGCTGCAGCAACTACTCGACTCGGCCTGGCAAATGGTCGTCAACAACTACCTGCATGTGGTCGCGGCGATCGTCATTCTCGTCATCGGTCGCATGGTGGCCGGGTGGGCGCGCAAGATCACCACCAGGAGTCTCACGCGCGGCGACGTGGATGCCACGCTCGTCCCCTTCGTGGCCAAGCTGGTCTATTACTCGGTCCTCGCGGTGGTGGTGATCGCCGCGCTCAACCGGCTCGGGGTGGCGACGACCTCGGTGATCGCAATCTTCGGTGCCGCCGGCCTCGCCGTCGGTCTTGCGCTGCAGGGCACGCTTGCCAACTTCGCCTCCGGTGTGATGCTGCTCCTCTTCCGACCGTTCGATCTGGGAGACTTCGTCGATGTCGGAGGAACGACGGGCACGGTCGAAGAGATTGGCATCTTCTCGACGACCCTCAAGAGCCCCGACAACATCAAGATCACCGTCCCCAATGGGCAGGTCTACGGGGCGACGATCAAGAACTTCAATGGCTACGAAACCCGCCGCATCGACATGGTGATGGGCATCTCGTACGACGACGACATCCAGACCGCCATGGACACCATCCGATCGATCGTTACAGCGGATGAACGCGTGCTGGCGGAACCGGAGGTATTGATCGCGGTGGCCAACCTCGGCGACTCGTCGGTGGACCTGTTGGTGCGCCCCTGGTGCAACGCCGCCGACTACTGGGGTCTCAAGCTCGACCTCACCCGCCGGCTCAAGGAGGGGCTCGAAGCTGCAGGGTGCTCGATTCCGTACCCGCAGACCGACGTGCATCTCCAGCAGGTCGCGAGCTGAGGATCGTCGTGACAAGCTGGATTCAAGCCAGCGGGTTAACGTGTTCGACGCCCTCAAAACGTCGGAAGTCGTTGTCGGTGGAGTAGACCGGCGCGCCAAGCTCGATGGCGAGGGCAGCCAGGTGCGCATCCGAGGTCAGGTTGCCGGCCGTTCCGGCGACGCGCAGAATATTGCGGAGGATCGACCAGTGACGGTCGCCCGGGCCGACAGCGGTGACGTACGGCTGGCGGAGCCACGAATCGACATAGTCGAGCGCCCGCTCCGGAGTGATCGGATGCTGAAACACGCCGGCGCGCGTCGTGATACGGAGGAAGGCGAGCAGGACGATCCAGGCCAGACCTACCGGAGTCGTGCCGGACAGGGTCGCTTCCAGCCACCGGCGCGCCGCCTTATGCTGGTGGGAGTCGACGTCGACAGCATAGATGAGGAGGTTGGCGTCGACGAGGATCACTTGCGCGCCTCGAGCTTGCGGACGATGGCCTCGTCCTCGAGAGCGTCGGCGAGACGCAATGCCCTGTCGAGGTCGATGCCGGGTAATGTCCCGCCGAGTGAGGAGGGATCGAGCCGGTAACGGCGCGCTCTCGGCGGGGCGTCGTTGGCCGAGATCCCGCGCCGCAGGGTCTCGTTGACCACCTGCTTGAAGGGCTTACCGGCGCGGTGGGCGGTCTCCTTCAGACGTTTGAAAACATCGTCGTCGAGGGTGATTGTCGTTCTCATGAGAGCATCATAGCATAAACATCATGCGCATCAAAGCATCAGATCGTGCTGCCGACCGATCACTTCGCCACACTGACGATCCGCTCCACCAGCGCGTGCCCCTTGGGTGTGTCGGGGATAATGCCGGGCTTCAAGAGCCTGCGGGTGAGCTCCACCCAGTTGGGGTCGGCGGCGAAGACGGTGCGGAAGATGGGCAGGGCCTGCTCGAGCTTGCCGCTGGTGGCGAGCGTCACGGCAGCCCAGTACTGGACCTCGACGTTGGCGGGGAGCAGCTCGGCGGCCTCGCCGTACTCGGCCATGGCC
>JAIVTZ010000422.1:0-4034 GCA_049188105.1 Deltaproteobacteria bacterium
TGCGGGTTGGCTCGCACGATGTCGTCCCCCACCGAGGTCCCCACCGCCACCAGGAAACGGTCATGAAGCGGGGTGAGGAAAAGATCGAACCCATCATCGACGGAAGAGGTGTCCATCGACTCGCAGAAGCAGTGTTCGTCGGGCCAGCAACCATAGCCGATGACCACCAACTGCTTGCGGTTGCGCTGGTAGTAGGGATCGGCGTAGTCAGTGAGGTAGAGAAGGTCGAGGATCTTCAAGGCGTGGACATCGCAGGCGTGGACGCCGAAGAGCACCTGGGCGCCGGCGTCATTGTCGAACCCATCGGTGGGCGCCTCTCCCGTGCGCCCCGAGAGCATGGTGAACCGAGGTTTCAACAGCAGCTTCTTGAAGGGCACGATCGTCCGCAGCGCCTCCGGGCGGGCCCGTGTGACGTCGTCGTCGATCACCTCGAGCGAGAAGACGCCGGGGGCCCGCTCCACCGGCGCCCAGACTCTCCCCCACCCTTTGAGCGCCTCGAGAAGCTCCGGCAGGAGAGTGGTGTTCATTCGGAGAGTCTGCACTGGGTCGCTCCCTCTCGTGAATTATTTCACATTCCCACAATCAGTATCGGTCCCGGCCTCGGAGTTGGCAAGGCCTCATTATGAAGAAGGGTGTCTGGGTTCCATGCGGCACGCTGACTATGGCAACCTTCCTGACGTGTTGCTGCTCTTCCAGGCTCCCGTGTTAGGCTGAGATCGATGAAAGGATATCCCCATCCTCACAACCGAGGATGAGAACAACCGAGAATGAGATTCGTAGCACCCTCTGAGAATTGGATTGCTGAGGCCGGCAATCGCCTCAGGCGATCGTGGATGGAGAAGGGGTTATGACACGGACAGCCTGCGGAGCGATCGGCCTCGTTCTGGTTGCGGCGATTGGGGTCGCCGCGGTTGGAGCAGAGGAGTCGGATAAGCCCCAGGCCACATTCTTCGCACCTCTGGACGTGCCGCTGATCAGCGTCGAGGTCTACGCATCCGACCGCGCCGGCCGGCCGATGCCCGGTCTGACTCTCGAGGACTTCGAAATCTTCGAGGACGGCAAACCGGTGTCGATCTCACACTTCTACGCCGCCCCGGGGTTCACCAAAACCACCCCGGAAGAAGCGGATTCGGGCGACGACCTGGCGGTGAGCGCGCCGGCGCAGGACCTCTACCTGGTCATCTACTTCGACGACACCAATCTCAGCCGGGGGCGGCGCCAGTCGGCGGTCGAACACCTGCGAAAATTCCTTGCGTCCGAGCTGCCGCCCGACCTCAAGGTGATGCTGGTCCGGTATCACGGACACCTCAACATCGAGCAGGGATTCACCGAAGAAACCGATGAGGTGATTGCAGCGCTCGACGCCACGCGAAAATCAGCCTCGCTCTCGCGCCGGATCGACGAGACCATGTTGATGCGCGAAATCCAGAACGCAGCCTCGATGGCGTCTATGAGCGGTGATAGATCGAACGAAACCCTCGAACAATCAGGCAGAAGCACGTGGCAGTCAATCGGATCCTACGTGGATCAGGCGGTTCATCGAACGCGAACCAGCATCGAAAACCAAAAGCGGTTGATACGTTCGCTGTCTGGTCTCAGCGGCCGCAAGGCCATCCTCCTTGTCAGCGACGGTGTTGAGGCCCGGCCCGGCGAGTCGCTGTACCGCGCATGGTCTCAGGCGTTCGGTGCGGTACCTGAATTCAGAATCGACGCTCAACGAGCGTTCTTGCAGGCAACCCGCAACGATCTCAGCGGCGAGTTCGGCGAACTCGCACATTTCGCCAACGGACATCGTGTGAGCTTCTACACCTTGTCAGCCGCCGGGCTCGGGGGGGCGCGAGCGATCTCGGCCGAGACCCGGCTCATGGACGAGCAACGTCTGGCCGTCGACCAGGGGATGAGCGAGCACGTTCTCATGGCAAACATGGCCGGTACTACCGGCGGCCGTTCGCTCGTCAACTCACCCGCGCTTGCCGACCAGCTCAACGAGGTGTCGGAGGAGCTGGCGAGCTATTACTCGCTGGCCTTCGAACCGCAACACCTGGGTGACGGAAAGTACCACCGGCTCGAGGTGAGGGTGAAAAAGGACGGTGTCCGCGTCCGGCATCGTGAAGGGTACCTGGATGTTCCTCTGGCCGAACGAATCACCGATCGCACGATGGCGGCGGCGGTCCACGGGGTTGCTGACAATCCGCTCGGGATTACGGTGGCCACGGTCGGCGAAATTACGGCGCGAAAAGACGGGACATTTCTTGTTCCGGTGATCATCACGGTTCCCATTGATCAGCTGGTCTTGATTCCCACGGAGGAAGAGCACCAGGGTCGAATCTCGATTCACATGACGGTGCGGGATCAAAGCGGCGACCTCTCAGCCCCGACCCATCGCGAATATCCCGTGGCGATTCCGAACGCTGCTCTGACAACGGCGCTCGGCCAGAACGCCGGCTTCACCATGCGCCTTGCGATGGGTCCGGGAAGGCAGAGGATCGCGGTCGGGCTGAGGGACGAGATCTCCCGCACGGAGTCGATCACCTACCTCGAGATCGAGGTAGGTGATACTGACGGCTTGGGCGGTTGATGAGAGTTAACCCGCATATCTCAAAACCTCTCCGGCCTCGCAACGAAAGCAGGTGAGATTTGCGGTTCAGCCCGCAAATCTCATCGCTGGTCCGAGCATCGTTGCATCGGCGCATCCTTCGCTCACTTGTAGTCGGCCTCGTGACTATCTGCTACGCCCAAACGGGTGTTCTCGCGGCCGACTCGGTGGAGAACACGACGGTGGCGCTCGAGGCCATGGAGATAGGCGCGGTGAAGGCCCGCACCGCCGGCCTGTTGCTCTCCGGCCAGGCGGGTGGCACTGTCGATGGTGCGCTGATCTGGTCACTCACGGGTCACGACGAAGACGGTAGGGTCGAGGTACCGTTTGTGATCGAGGTCGATGGTGGGACACTGCTAGCCGGCCACGGCGGGCGCAGGATCGCCATCGGCATCTACGCCTATGTGATCGACGGCGACGGCAGGATCGTCGACCACATTGCTCAGGGATTGGTGCTCGATCCCGAGGCCTATCGTGACCGGATCGTCGGCTCGGGACTGAAGTTCATCGGTCGCTTCGCCCTGGAACCGGGCGACTACACCCTCAGGGTGATGGTCCAGAACATCGAAACCGGTGATTACTTCATGTCGTGGAGCGTCCTGACCCTGCCGGCCGCCGACGACCCGGAGCCGCAACTGTTGCCACCGTTGTTTCCCGATCCGGACACGCCATGGGTTGTGGTTCGGCAGAATGGCGGAGAGGCGACCATCGCTGTGGGCGGCGGAGCCGAAATTCTGCCCGCTGCCCGGCCGGCGCTGGTGGAGAATCAGCCGGCAGAGATATATCTGGGTGGCGGTGGTTGGGATCCGGCCGCGCTGGTCGAAGTCCGCATACTCAACGAGCTCGGGCGGACCGTTTCCGAACCCTTGGTGGAGTTCTCTGGAACCCCCACGGGCGACTTTCAGTTCCGACGGGCCGTGCTCACGCCTGTCGATCTGCCGCCGGGAGAGTACAGCATGATCGTGACGCTGGCGGACGAAAAGGCCAGCGAGGTTCTGCGGCGAGCCATGCGATTGACGGTCGTGCGCGACGGCGAGCTGAGGGGATGGGCCGGGGTGGGCGATGAGGATCTCACCGCAGGGGCAACCGAGGCAACCGACGATCGAGAAGAGGCGCAGAAGGTCAGCAAGAAAGAGATTCGGGCCGCCTATCGCCAGGCCCTGCGTCCGCTCGGTGACGGCGATGCCGTGACGGCTCGCCGGATGGTGGCTGAATTCGAACGACGCGCGACAGCGGTCCCGTCGCGGACCGCGGTATCGACCATGAGCGAGGCGGAGTTCGCCGAGGCGAAGGCGTTGGCAAAGGCGAACCCAATCTGCCTGATGCCCCTGGCCCTGCTGCACCGAGATCTCTATCGAGGCTATTCGGCGCGTCGTGAGGGGATCCTTGCTTCCCACGCTCGCAAAATGGCGGTCACCTATGCCGAGCAGCTCGGTCG
>JAIVTZ010000423.1:0-4027 GCA_049188105.1 Deltaproteobacteria bacterium
CGGAGCCGCCCTTTACCTGCTCGCTCGAGGAATCCGTGGATCATCGGTCTTTCGCTGGTTCGTGCTCTTCGCCTTCACCTACATCTCGTACTGCGTCAACAACCAGATCGAAAGCGCCATCTTCACCACGATGGGCGGCTTCGACACGATGCTCGTCTTTTTCATCATTCCCTGCGCGCTGGTGGCCGGCGCAGCGGCGCTCCTGGTCAAACCTCCCGATGAAGCTACCGTTCTGACGACGGTCTTCTCGGATCGACCGATGTCGGCGTGGTGGTGGCGTGCCACACTCGCCTGGCTGGCTTTCCCGGTCATCTACTACTTCTTCGGGATGCTGATCTACCCGTTCGTCGCGGACGCGTACGAGGGGGGAGAGCTCGGGCTCGTCGTGCCCAGTCAAAGCGTCGTCCTCAGCGCGGTCACCTTTCGCAGCCTGCTCTTTCTCCTCGTCACCATCCCGATCCTGACCAACTGGTCGAGATCCCGGCGAAGCCTCATGCTCGCCCTCGCCGCCGCGTTCACGGCTATGGTCGGCGTGGTCGGGATGATCGAAGCCGGCTGGATGACCACGACGATGCGCATCGTTCACGGCCTCGAGATCACAGCCGACTCGATCGTCCACGCCTGGGTCCTGGTGACGCTGCTGGTGCCGAAATCGAGGGTCGTGGAGGCCGAGCTCTCGCCCGTCGCAGCCGATTAGCCCAGGCGGCTCATCCTCACGATCCGGTCGGTGATGTCGTCCCTGGTGTTTCGCAGGAAGGTGAGAGTGTAGTCCGCTATGCTGAGTGACGGGTCGTGGACCAGCGGCGTGAGGTCCATCGCAAAGCTCAGCCGCTGGTGCTTGTCCACCTCGTGGGACTCGTAGAACGTAGCGTTGGAGAGATACCTTCCCTGCACCGCGAGGTCGTAGCGCTTGCCGCCCGAAATCTGCGAGTCGAAGACGCCGCACAGCGCCTCGGCAATGTTGGCGCGGTCATAGAGTCGCAAGACCTGCTTGTCAGCGTCGTGCATCCAGTCGAGCCCGCGCCACACCTCGCATCCGTACACCTTGGCTGGGCGTTTCTCCTCCGGAAGCCCTCTCAGGGCGGCGATCGCGCGCAGACAGCACGCGACATGGGTGTCGTGCTTATCGGCCGGGTTGTGGAGGTAGACGACCTCGAGCGTCGCACCCTCGAGGATGGCCTTCAGGTACGCCTCCACGTCGTCGTTCGACGCATCTTTGGCGACCTCACTCGGAAAGCCGAGCTGGATCTGACACGCGTAGTCACCGACGAGCGCCGCCTTTCGCTGCTCGGCGATACGCAGCTTCCGCATCTCTTCGTCCGAGTACTTCTCGTAGGGGCCGTTCCTCGCGCTGCCGCCGCCGTCGGTGACGGTGATGCCGCTGAACCAGCGGTCATCCTGATTGAAACACTGGAGAATGCCGTGCAGGGCCATGAACTCGATGTCGTCCTGGTGAGCACCGATCGCGAGGTGGGTGGTGCGGGCGAGAGCCTCGACGAGAGTCGATCCGTCGGGGACATAGACATCGGTATCAGGGTTTTGTAGCTGCATCATGAAACCTCCAACCGTGGCAGGCTCGCGGCGGCGATGGCCTGGCCATGGCGTTTGAAATGCTCGTCGGGGGTCATCAGGCGCATGTGATCGGCCAGCTCGGGAAACTCGTCTCGTATGACCTCTTCGGCCTTCTCGACGATGAGCTCGCCGCCTGCACCCGAGGTGACCCTGCCGAGGATCAGCAGGCTCTCGATCGGGTACCAGCGCGCGAACCAAGCCATGGAGTATCCCAAGTAGACGCCTATGGTCTCATAAATCGACCGCGCCCGCGGGTCCCCCCTCTCCATCAAATACTGGACATCGACCAACCGCTCGGCGAAAGGCATCTCGTCCGGGTGCGCGAGACCAGCCTCGGGCGCCAGGCGGGCTACGGCCTGCTGAGAGAGGTACTGGACGCCGCAGCCAACATCGCCCGACCATTCGTCCATCGGCGCATCCTCGCGATAATCCACCGGGACAAAGGCCAGCTCGTTGAGGCGGCTCGTGACATGCCCTTCGGCGTCGCAGTAGCCCGAAGCCAGACTCGTCCCCATGGCAAGGCCGAGCGGGCTCTTCGCATCGAGGCTCAAGGACGCCGCCAGCGCCGTCACCTCCCCGTCGTTGACGACCTCGAACGGCACGTCGTTCCACGCATCGCGGAGTCGTTTGAAAAGCGGCCGGATGTCGTTGTCGAAGTCGGTGTGTGAAACGCCGCGGAAGAGGGAGCCGGCGCGGGGCTCGTTGTCCACGTAAACGCCGGCGGCGCTGCCGCCGATGGCGTCCACTCTCGGCAGGTGGGCGGCGGCGCGGCGGAGAGAGTCCATGATGCCGTCGAAGTGGTACGCCGGATCCGACTCGAAGTAGGGGCTCCACTCGACCTCCTCGGAGTGGACGACGTCGCCGTCGATGACCGCGGCGCACTTGCGGTCGCTGCCGCCGAGGTCGAAGCCGATCCGGCAGCCGTCGAGGTGGCCTCCAAGTACCAAAGTCGAGACATTCTCAGAGGGTACGAGATCCAAACTGCAGGCCGTGACCGTCATCGGCTCGAGAAAGATGCGGCTGCCGATGATGTCGCGATCGAAGGAACGTGGCCCCCCGGGCATGTAGAGGGCCGATATCTGCTTCGCCAGATGATCGTGACCGCCGATGACGATGCCCGAGCCTCCGGCCGACCACAGGAGGAGCTTGACGATGCGCTCTGCATACCTGAGGTTCAATGCGGCGTTCTCGGTGCTGTTCGGCAGGACCCTGGTCTGATGGCGGAACACGGTACCGTCAGGACGGGTCACGGCGACAATCAGCGGGAGGCTCCCGGGATCGATATCGACCCACGCCTCATACGCCCGGTTCCAGAGCTCGGCCGGGACGAAGTCCCGATCGAGAACCGGCCGGTGCTTCGGCGCCACCACCAACCTGTTCACGGCCCCCCTTTCCTCGCGACACTCTCCTACATGATAGCCCGTGATTGTAAGAAAAATCAGCCCTGCTCGGCGCTCCCGCCCCCCCATATTCTGGGAACCACCCACATCAGACCGATGGCGGCCGCCGCCGACACCGTCAAGCACAGGGCGCCCTGGAGCCATTGGCCGTAGAGCATGGCCCCGGTCCCGAAGAGGGCCGAGTAGACAAAGGTGCAGCCGCAGACCCAGCCCAGGAGCTCCAGCGACAGGCTGTCGCGCGGTCCGCTCATGTCCGAAGGCTCGATCACCTTCGCCCACCCGCGGCCCGCCGGACGCACCTTGCGGTAGAAGCGGCGAAGGGTCTCGGTGTCGGTCGGCTTGGTGAGGTAGGTCGCCGCTACCCACACGACCGTGGTCAGCAGCACCGACCACACCAGGGCGGCGTGCGACGACAGATCGAGGCCGGATTTCCGGGCCACGAAGAGGGCGAGGGCGAAGGTGAAGGACGAGGCCATGGCCGCGATCTCCGACCACGCGTTGATTCGCCACCAGAACCACCGCAGGAGGTAGATCAGACCCGTCCCGGCGCCGATGGAGAGCAGTAGATGAAAGGCCTCGCCGGCGGTCGACAACAGGAACACCGTCGCGCCTGAAACCACCATCAGCATCGCCGTCATGATCCGCGACAGCCACACCAGGCGACGCTCCGGGGCATCGGGGTTGAAAAACCGGCGATAGAGGTCGTGCACCAGGTAGGAGCAACCCCAGTTGAGATGCGTCGACATGGTGGAGACATAGGCCGAGAGCAGGGAGGCCACCAGCAGGCCCAGCAGTCCCGCCGGAAGCAGGGTCAGCATGGCGGGGTAGGCGAGGTCGTTGCCGATGAGATCGTCGGACACGTGCGGCAGTGCGGTCTGAATGTCGCCCAGCGTCGGGAAGACCAGGATCGAGCACAGCGCGACGATGACCCACGGCCAGGGCCGCAGCGCGTAGTGGGCGATGTTGAACCACAGGGTGGCCGCCATAGCGTTCTTCTCGTCTTTTGCGGCGAGCATCCTCTGTGCTATGTAGCTGCCACCACCGGGCTCGGCGCC
>JAIVTZ010000424.1:0-3992 GCA_049188105.1 Deltaproteobacteria bacterium
GTTCCTGGAGGCCCACCCCAAGGTGGAGTGGGTTCGATACCCCGGCCTCGACAGCCACCCCCAGCACGAGCTCGCCGAGCGCCAGATGGACGGGCCGGGATCGCTGATCTCGTTCGAGGTCAAGGGCGGCATCGAGGCCGGAGCGCGCCTCCTCGACAACGTCGAGCTCATGACCCTGGCGGTGTCGCTCGGCGGCGTCGAAACCCTCATCCAACATCCGTCGTCGATGACCCACGCCGCAATGCCCCGCGACGACCGCATCGAGGCCGGGATCACCGACGGGCTGGTGCGGGTGTCCATCGGCTGCGAGGATGCGGAGGATCTCATCGCGGACTTCGAGCAGGCACTCGATCACGTGTGAGTTCTCAATTTTGAATTCTCAATTCTCAATTCCAGCCCAACCTCCCACATGTTCTCGGGATGTCTGCCCGTAATTGAGAATTAAGAATTAAGAACTGAGAATTCAGCGACGAAGTCGCTCTGCGACTCGCGTCGCTGCCGCCCTTGCCTGCTTGATGCAGTCATTGACGCTGACCCCTCGGTAGGGTGATCCGGCGAGTTCGATACCAACCTTGGCCGCTGCCTCCTCGGCGGCGGCCACGCGGTCGAGATGGCCGACGGTATACTGCGAGATGCCCTTCTCCCAGCGCACGATCCACACCCGATTGGGTTCGGGGTCGGCGCCGAGGATGCGCTCCAGCGCGCCCCGCACCAGGGCGGTCAGCCCGTCGTCGTCGAGGGCGGCGGCCGCGGGCGAACGAGCACCGCCAACCATGGCGCGGAGGAAGAGCGATCCCGGCGGCGCCTGGCCGGGGAATATGTCATGGCAGTAGAGGGTGCCGAGCAGGCCCGGAGCCTCGCCGCGCGGTACCAGAAAGCCGAAACCATGCACGGGACGCCCGAATGCGTCGGCGTCGTACGCCAGCATGACCACCGCGATCGGGGCGGTCGGGATCTCCGACAGGGGCTTCACGGCCGCGGGCGCGGTGGTCTCGAGCAGACGCGCCGCGCGCCCAGCGGGCAGGGTCAGGAGGACCTCGTGCGCCTCGATGTCCCCCGCCTCGGTGGTCAGGATGAAGCGCTCGCCGTCCTTCCGGAGCTCCTGCACGGCTCGCCCCAGGAGGAGCCGATTCCCGAGGCCCTCGGCCAGGCTGTCGGGAAGGCGGGCCATGCCGCCCGAGAAGCTGGTCAGTGTTCCGCCCGGTCCCGAGGGTCCGCCCGATTGTGCGCCGTCACGTCGTGCCGTGCGCATCTTGGCGATCATGGCTCGGGTCAGCGAACCGTGCTCGGCCTCCATCGCCGCCATCCTGGGGAAGGTGGCGGTGAGCGACAGCGCTCGTGAGTCACCGGCGAAGACCCCGGTCACCATGGCGTCCACCAGGACCTCGGCCGCGCGCCGTCCGATGCGGCGGCGGGCGAAGTCGAAGACCGTCTCGTCGTGGTCGGGGCGGGTACGGGCGAAGGGTTCGGCGAGCAGCCGCAGGCGGCCGCCGAGGGGCAGGATGTCCGAGAGCATGAAGGCGAGCGGCGAGGTGGCGACCCGGCGCAGTTTTCCACCACGGAGGATGAAACGGTCGGCCGCCCCTTCGTCGGCCTGTACCAGGGCGTCTCCGAGACCCTGAATGCGGGCCAGCTCGAGGGTGTCGGGAGCGTTGTCCAGGAATCCCTGGGGCCCCCACTCGACGGTGTAGCCGGCATCGATCTCGGAACGGATCTTGCCGCCGGGCCTGCTCGACGACTCGATGACCAGGAAATCATCGATTCGGTGATCGTGCTCGAGCCAGGCGGCGGCGGCGAGACCGGTGATGCCGCCGCCGACGATGGCGACCCGGGTCTTCAATCCGCTGCCGTGAAGTCCGCCAGCAGCGAGGCTGCAGCCGTCACTCCGGTGACGATGGCCGACTCGTCGGGGCGGAAGGTCGGGGTGTGGACGTAGTCGGTCCAGCCCTCGGCGGCGTTGGCGACCCCGAGGAAGAAATACACCCCGGGCACCATCTGCTGGTAGTAGGCGAAGTCTTCCGCCGCCATGATCGGCGGGACCTCGAGCACGTTCTCCGCGCCCAGGCTGCGCGACAGCGATTCAGCGGCGAAGGCCGCCAACCCGGCGTCGTTGTCCACCACCGGTGCGATGCGCTCGTACTCGAGCTCGTAGGTCGCACGGTTGGCGTCGCAGATCCCGGCCACGATGCGTTCGAAGCGCTCGGGAATCTCTGCCCAGGTCTCGGCGTCGAGGGTGCGCACGGTGCCGGTGAGCACCGCCTCGCCGGCGATGATGTTCCAGCGCCTACCGCCATTGAACGTGCCGACCGAAACCACGAGCGATCTTCTGGCGTCGATCTCGCGCGATGCCAGGGCCTGCAGTGCGGCCACCACCTGCGATCCCACGTAAACGGCGTCGATCCCGTCCTGCGGTGCGGAACCGTGGGTCATGCGGCCGTGGATCGTGAGCGTGAAGCGGTCGCCGGCCGCCATCAGGCCACCCGGCCGAAGGCCGACGAAGCCGGCCTCGGCGATCGGCATCACGTGCAGCCCGAAGATCGCTTCGGGCGCAGGGTTGGCGAGGACGCCCTCGGCGATCATGAGCTTCGCGCCGCCCTCCTCGCCCGGCGGTGGGCCCTCCTCGGCGGGCTGAAAAATGAACTTCACGGTTCCGTGCAACCGGCTCTTGAGCTTCATCAGCACCTCGGCGGCGCCGAGACCGACCGTGGTGTGGACATCGTGACCGCAGGCGTGCATCACCCCGGCGTTTGTCGACCGGTAGGGAACGTCCACCTGCTCGTCGATGGGCAGGGCGTCGATGTCGGACCGCCACGCCACCACGGGTCCGGGTAAATCCCCCTCGAGCACCGCCACGACACCATTGTGAGCGACCCCGGTCTGCACCTCGTAACCCATCGCCTCGAGGCGACGGGCGATCTCGGCGCCGGTCTGTTCCTCCCGGTTGGAAAGCTCGGGGTGCTGGTGGAACCACCGCCGCGCCTCGATGAGCTGCGCCTCGATCTCCGACGCCGCGGAGGCGATCCGATCGTTCATGTTTTCCTCCCCGGCGACACAGGGAGCACCGGATACTATTGCCAGCGCCGTGACAAACCCAACGACGGTCCCCGATCTCACACGATTTTGTCTCATGGTCGCAGAGTAGCAGATCAGGAGAAACCGTAACCAGGGGTTGCCAACGGGTTGAAATGTGTATCTATAGTGTGTAATATTTTACACAAAGGAGAATCGGCATGGCTCACCGTGTGAACGTGATGCTTGACGAGCAGGCCTGGACCGAGCTGCAGCAAATTCCACGGGGGGAGCGAAGCCGATTCGTGAGCGAGGCCGTACGCGAAGCCGCGCTGCGTCTCTCACGTCGCGATGCCGCCGCACGCCTGCTTCAGATCCGCTCCCGTATCGCCAAGTCAGAGGGATCGGCCGAGCAGTGGGTTCGCGAAGACCGGACGAGGCAGTGACCGCACTCATCGTGCCCGATGCGTCCGTCATTCTCAAGTGGGTACTGCCGGCGGGAGAGGAGCCGTTTGCCGGTGAGGCGCATCGTTTGCTCGAGCAGTTTGTTGCCGGTGATTTGATGTTGGTCGTCCCGTCGCTGTGGTACTTCGAAGTGGGGAACACGGTAGGGCGGCGTTTCCCGGAAGAAGCTACCGAGATTCTGCGCGAGCTCCGCGCGCTCGCTCTGCCGGAGGTCTCCGTGCGGCGGGAGTGGGAGGAGGTTGCGCTACGACTGGTATCCGAGCACGGTGTGACGTTCTATGACGCGGCATATCATGCGGTTGCCTTGACCAGCGGAGGCACCTTCGTTACGGCAGACGGGCGTTACGTTGATCGAGTGGGTGACGTCGGAATGGCTGTCACTCTCGAGGAGTGGTCGCAGGCTTAACCTGCATTTCTCACCAGCTTCCAGCTACGGCCGTCGATGCACCACACCCAGCGGTGTTTTCTCGCTTCGGGGTGCTCGACGTACTGGCAAGTACGACTCCGCGCCCCGCGAG
>JAIVTZ010000425.1:0-3988 GCA_049188105.1 Deltaproteobacteria bacterium
GTCGTGGTGGTGTCAGGACGTGCGGGTCGCGACCCTTCCCGGCCCTTTCGACCTGATTCTGTGCCGTAACCTGGTGCTGACCTACTTCGACGATGCGCTGCAACGCGAGGTGATGGACAGGGTGGCGGCGGTCCTTCGTCCCGGCGATGCGCTGGTCATCGGCTCGCACGAGAACCTCCCGCCGCTCGCGGTCGCGTGCGAGCCCTGGTGCGCGAAGCTCCCGATCTACCGCCGAGTCCACTGATCGCCCGCTTTCGCCCGGGAATCAATTGCGTGAAGGATGCCGTAGAATGATCACAAATCGCTGGGGGTGGTTCATGGTTACCACGATGCGTTTCGTCGTTCGCAGCTACGGCCTGGTCTCTGTTCTCTCATTCGCCTTCCTCGTCGTCACGGCGTGTACACCATCGCCGCAGTACGACCTCGTCATCCGCAACGGCACCATCTACGACGGCAGCGGATCGCCAGGCTTTGTCGGGGATGTGGCGATCAACGGTGATGCGATCGCCGCCATCGGTTCCTTGGGGAGGGCAAAGGGTCAAACCGAAATCGACGCCGCCGGTCTCGCGGTGGCGCCCGGTTTCATCAACATGATGTGCTGGGCCAACGCGTCGTTGATCGAGGACGGCCGCTCGCAGAGCGACATCCGGCAGGGCGTCACCCTCGAGGTTCTCGGGGAGGGCAGCTCCATGGGCCCGCTCAACCAGGCGATGAAGGACGAGATGCTCAGACGCCAGGGCGACATCAAGTACGACATCGAGTGGACGTCTCTCGATGAGTACCTCGAGTACCTCGAAGGGCGCGGGGTCTCGCCAAACGTGGCCTCGTTCATCGGCTCGGCCACGCCCCGCAAGTACGTGATCGGCTACGAGGACCGCGCCCCGACTCCGGATGAGCTCGAGCGGATGCGCGGGATCGTCCGCACGGCCATGGAGGAGGGGGCGCTGGGCGTCGCCTCGGCCCTCATCTACCCCCCGGGGAGCTTCGCCGAGACCGACGAGCTGATCGCGCTCGCCGAGGTGGCTGCTGAGTTCGACGGTATCTACATCTCCCACGTCCGCGGCGAGGGCTCGCACCTGGTCGAGGCGATCGGCGAGCTGATCGAGATCGCCCGCGCGGCTGACATCAGGGCCGAAATCTACCACCTCAAAGCATCCGGCCGGGCCAACTGGCCCCTGTTCCCTGAGGCCGTGGCCGCGGTCGAGCGGGCCAGGACCGAGGGCCTCCACATCACCGCCGACATCTACACCTACCCGGCAAGCTCCACCGGTCTCAACGCCAGCATGCCGCCGTGGGTGCAGGAGGGCGGGTTCGAAGCCTCGCTGGAGCGGCTCGCGGACCCGACCCTCCGCAAACGGATCGCGCGCGAGATGCTGGAGGAGTCGGACGCGTGGGAGAACGGCTACCTCGGCGCCGGCTCTCCCGACAACATCCTACTGGTCAGCTTCAAGAGCGAAGAGCTCAAACCGCTGACCGGCAAGACCCTGGCCGAAGTCGCGGAGATGCGCGGCACACCGCCAGAAATCACGGCCATGGATCTCATCGTCGAGGACCGGTCCCGCATCGGCACCGTCTACTTCAGCCAGTCGGAGGAGGTTGTGCAGCGGGCGATAGCGCTTCCGTGGGTGAGCTTCTGCTCGGACGCGGCCTCGCTGGCCCCGGAGGGTGTGTTTCTGAAGAGCAACCCCCACCCGAGGGCCTACGGGAGCTTCGCCCGCCTGCTCGGCAAGTACGTGCGTGAAGAGCGGCTGATCCCGCTCGAGGAGGCAATCCGCAAGCTCGCCGCCCTCCCGGCAGACAATCTGAAGATCGATCGCCGCGGCATGTTGCAGGAAGGGTTCTTCGCGGACATCGTCGTCTTCGACCCGAACACGATCCAGGACAACGCCACCTTTGTCGAACCCCACCAGTACGCCACCGGGATGGTCCACGTCTTCGTCAACGGCGTCCAGGTGCTTTCAGACGGCGAGCACACCGGCGCCACCCCGGGGCGGGTGGTGCGTGGTCCCGGGTGGACGGGAGAATAACCTTCGGCGCCGAGCCGCGAAGCGGCGGACCATATTGGCCCGGGGCGTCAACCCGCCGGCGGCAGCGATTCGTGGCCGAGGCCGGGGATCGCCGGCCGTCGGCCACTCGCTGGCGACGGTGCGTCACGACGGCCGAAGGCCGTCAGTAACCCCGGCCCAGGTTGATGCGATAGAGAACATCTCCGGCAATTGAGCTACCATCGACTGGGGTATTTGCCAGTGTCACCGATGAAGGCGGAAGAATTCGAAACCGGGAGTTTTGAGGCGCACCGGCTGCTGAAAATTCTCAGCCGGTTGAAGGAGGTTCGGCGAAGGTACGCCTTTGATACCGGTGACGGAGAACAGTTCACCCTGACCCAGGACCGCCTCGATTCAATCATCTCAGACCTGGATGGATGGCTGAAGCCTGGTGGCAGACCACTCGAATTCGGTGATCTCGATCTGCGGTTGGCTGCGGTCGAGGAGATGATCGAAACCACCGGTCTCCCGGCCTATGCGCACGTAATTGCCAGCGTTCGGAAGACGCTCTTGGTACCGGGCGAGGAATCGGACACCGACGAGGAGCCACCGCCGCCACAGCGGTACGAACCACCGCCCGACTCCGTTGTCACTCGGTCCACACCCGAAGCCGATCTGGATGAATGGGAAATCCGGGCCGCAGCGGAACGCAGAGCGGGAGGTCAGGGTTGGATCATTTGGCCGGCGCTGTTCGGCGGCTGCTTGGCCGCCGCTGTCGCCCTTTTGATTTTCTGGCCGGGCGAGACCGGGCACGATCTCGGAACTTGGACCGACCAGGTCGCCCTCGAGGCGCCGGAAGTTTTGGAGCCGACAGTGGCGCCCGCCCCGACGTCACACCCCAACCCGTCCAACATGAAAGAAGCACTGGAGTTCAACGGAGAAACTCTGGCGCAGTTCACTCGCGAAATCAATCTCGCACAGGACGCGTTGCGCAGCGAGGATCTGAATCTGGCGCTACAACACTTCGCCGCCGCGGCATCCATCGATCGCCATCACCGGCGAGTGTTCGACATGGCCGAATCCTTGATCGACGCGCTGTTGAAGGGGGCCGATGCGGCGTTCGACAACAGCGAATGGGAGCTCGCCGCCGATCGGATCGACGATGCGCGGCATATCGCACGGGGTCTCCATCTCGATACTGGAGCGATCGATCGGATCGCCCAGAATCATGCGACCATGACCCGTTTCGAAGATGCTACACCGGATGACCGCGGCGCATTCCACAGGGCGGTTGGACATTCGGTACGACTCACGCTGACGAGCGGGGAGGTACTCTCCGGCCGGGTCGAGGCATTCGAAGGCAACACCCTTTTGCTCGAGGTTCACTCCGGCGTTGAAGGCGGAGGGGTGCAGTTTTCAAAAGAAATCCCCTTGGCGATAATCCGCGAACTGCGCATATTCGACGCCGAGCGGCCATCGGAAACCGTTCTGGGGGAGTAGGCATCACCAACTTCCCTGCCGGATTCGAGGAGAAGGAGGTCTGTCATGTTGGGAGTGGTTGGAGTACTCGTATCGATTGCCCTGGTCATCTATCTCGCTTTCAGAGGATGGAGCATCATCCCCGCGTCTCTGTTGTGTTCACTCGTCGTCATCCTCACAAACAACGCTGAGATCTGGCCGAGCATCTCCGGTTCGTATGCAGATGGCTTCAAGTACTTCATCGGAGCGTTTTTCCTCATCTTTTTCTTCGGATCGCTCTTTGGCAAGGCCATGGGTGACAGCGGATCCGCCAACTCCATTTCGTACAAGTTGTTGAGTGTTTTTGGAGCAAAGAGGGCTCTTCTCGTTCTGATTCTCTCGACCGCGACTCTCACCTATGGCGGCGTGAGTGTATTTGTGGTCGTCTTCACGATCTATCCGATCGCGGCCGTCCTCTTCAAAGAGGCGGATCTGCCGAAGCGATTGATCGTCGGTGCGATCGCTCTCGGTGCGGGGACCTTTAC
>JAIVTZ010000426.1:0-3979 GCA_049188105.1 Deltaproteobacteria bacterium
CGAGAACCCGCTGTGGCTGTCCGACATCAGCCTCTGGGAGATCGCAACCCTCCACGAGCTCGGCCGGATCACGCTCGATCGTCCGTTGCGCGACTGGCTGGAGGCCGCTGCGGCGCCGCCGCTGGTCCAAAGGGTGGGCATCTCCCCCGCGATCGCGGCCGAGGTGGCTGCCCTGCCGTCCCACGTGCACCGGGACCCCGCCGATCGCATCATCATCGCCACGGCCCGGGTGTTCGGCTGTGCTCTGCTGACGTCTGATCGCCGGATCATCGACGCAGGAGTTGTGCCGACCGTCTCCTGAGTAGATTTCAGGAGCCCCCGGCGTACTGGAGCTTCCAGCCGGCCACCGCGTTGGGCGCGTAGTCGGCGCAGCGGATAGAGTCCCTGAACGCCCGCTCCTGACCGTCCCTCAGCTCGCTCACCGAGATCACGTCGACGCAGATCAGCTCGCCGGCTGCGTCGTAGAGGCTGAGGTCGAAGTTGGCGACCGCGAAGGAGGAGCCGGAGTTGTTGACCACGATGCCCATGACATCGACCCAATCGTCCTCGGCGGCCGCGTGCTTGAGTCGGCCCTTGAGCTCGAACTCATCGATCGGCGTCGGCTCGGGAGCGGCGGGGGGCGCGGGTGCGGGCGCAGCGGCGGCCTCTACGGCCGCTCCGGTTGCGACGGCGGCGCCGACCGCGGTCTCGGTCTCGTCCGTCATCGGCGTAGCGGCGTCCGGTGCGGGCGCTTCTTCAGCGGCGGTTTCGGCCTCCGGCACCGGTTCCGCGGCGCGGCAGTCATCGGTGGTGCTGACCGCGAGGGCGGCGTAGCCCTTCTTGATGATCTGAGCGAAGGCGGTGATCTCGTTCCCCGCCCACTGGAGTTTTTCCTCGGACCCGGTGCCGCGGTTCCCGGTGTAGGTCTCCATCAGATCGTCGATGTGATCGAGGATGTCGCCTTCGGAGATAGTCAACAGCATCAACAGCCCGCCGTGGCGGCCGATCTCAGCGCTATCGAGCGACAGGGGCGATCCCACGGGGAGCACCACCGAGGTGTCGACCGAGCCCTTGCACAGCTCGACGCCGAGAAACTCCACGGCTCCGCAGGGAGCTGAAGCGACCAGGGTGAGCATGGTTGCGATGATGATCTGACGCATGGTGATTCCTCCCGGAAGTGGCTCGTCATTGTAGCGCGAGCACGGTCGGCCTGAGGTCTAGCCCGCATTTCTCACCAGCTTTCTGCTGCGGCCGACGATGCACCGCACCCAGCGGTGTTTTCTCGCCTCGGGGTGCTCGACGTACTGTCAAGTACGACTCCGCGCCCCTCGGGTCGAAAACACCACTGAGCACGGCGCCTCGCCAACCTCGCGACGAATGCTGGTGAGAAACGCGGGCTAGGTCTCGGGTCCTACCGGCTGCCGTCCTTTCGACCGGCGATCCGACGGTGGAGCTGCCGTGCCGACTGTTCGACCGACACCCCGTCGATATCGACCGCCATGTTGGCCGACCGCATCATGTTGTCGGTCACGGCGTTGACCAATGGCACCAAGGTTCGTATGAGCTGTTGGTTCTGGGCGGCCTGTGGCGACAGAAGGAGGACGGCGTCATACGGTGGAAATGCCTGCTTCGGGTCGCTGAGAACAACCAGATCGAAGGCGGCGATGCGGCCGTCCACCGTCGTACGACTTGCTGATGTTTCTGAGCTCGAGGGTCATGACTGAAGGAGTGTAACGTGGAGAGGATGAGAGCATAGTTGTTGATACTGACTTGATCTCATGTCAGAAGAACCCGAAAAAAGCAAAGAGGAATAAATAATGGACGGAACCCCCCAGTCGATTTGGCGCACGGTTGGAGAAAACGATCCCCGAACGATGGTCGAGGCCAGGATTCAGCTGCACTGGGCGGTGCAGCCGGTGATGGCCTTTGCGGACTGTGCACTCGAACAGCGGCCCGATGACAGCCAGGCCAACCTCGGTTGGCGTGACGACCTCGAGGCTCTGGTCGGCCGGCAACGTCCCGATGGTCTCTCAGCCGGGCTGAGGATTCCCGACATGACCCTCCTGGTGTTCGACCGGGAAGGTGCCATCGCCGAGGGTCTCTCTCTCGAAGGGCAGACGATCGACTCGGCGGTTTCGTGGCTCGAGGAGGTGGTGGCGGCCCGTACCGGCGCCCCGACCTCCCGCCCGATCCGGATTCGCGACTACGAGATGCCGGAGCACCCGGTGGCAGAGGGTGCGGCCTTCGTGCTGGATGATCCGCCCGAATTCGCAGAGCTCGCCCGGTGGTTCGCCAACGGCAACCTGGTTTTGAAGGAGCTCACATCGAGTGACAGGGGTTGGGCCGAGGTCCGGTGTTGGCCGCACCACTTCGACTTCGGGACCGTCATCTCGCTCGAGCCCTCAGGCGATGCCTCGAGCGGACGGTCGATCGGTGTGGGTTTGTCGCCGGGTGATACCTCGTACCCCGAGCCCTACTTCTACGTGAATCCCTACGGTTTGGCAGCCCAGCCCGCCGACGGGCCTGCGCTGGAATCCGGCGGCCACTGGCACACCGATGGCTGGTTCGGAGCGGTGCTAACCGCGACAGCAATCGTCGCGAACTCCGGGGGATCGCAGGAGTCGGCGGTGTCGTCGTTTCTTCGCGGCGCAGTCGACGCGGCGCGATGGAACATGACTGGCAACTGATCATGCCTTGTGGTCCCTCGTGCCAGCCCGCTTTTCTCACCGGGTTTTGTGGCGAGGGCCGCGAAGGGTAGTCAGATGTTGAGTTCTTCGCAAATCGGGCGACGCAGGCGTAGTCGTGCTACGTTACGGCGCGCCTTCGGCGCTTGTGTCTCACCGCCGCCAGCGCGTGGCCGATGGGCTCGCCTGGGGGCGAGCCTTCGGCCACTCTGCGCTGTCGTCGGCGGGGAGAGGAGCACGATTTCTGAAAAGCACGACAGATGGCTGGAATCGCCGCCCGCAGTAGACACCCGGTGAGAAATGGGGGCTATTCCTGGCCGTGATGTGTTTCCTCGTGTTCGCTCTGGGCGTGCCATCGGGCTGAGGGAATTATTGGACGGTAGATAGCTGATCTTTGTTCGGCGCTACTCCTGACGTTTTCTGGGTGAAGAAGCTACTTTATTGACACCACATCATGATGGCACTACATTAGACAGGTAGGGGTGGAAGATGTTGAGGACGCAGATCCAGCTCACCGAGGAGCAGCACCGCATGCTACGGGCGGCGGCGCAGCAAGAGGGTGTTTCGGTCGCAGAGGTCGTTCGCCGGTGCGTGGTTCGATTCTTCAAAGAGGCGGTCCCGGATCGTGGGGAGCTGTATGCCAGCGCCGCGGGTCTGGTTGGGAAATTCGATGATCCGAAAGGCGCGACCGATCTGTCAGAGCGGCACGATGAGTACCTTGACGAGGCCTACGGGTGAATCGCGTATTTATCGACACCAGCGCGATCTTTGCGCTCCTGATACCTACAGACGAAGCTCATGATCGAGCCGCCAGGGCGTTCGATCGACTCAGAGCACGCGAGTCGGTGCTGGTCACAACCTCGTACAACCTGGTTGAGACCTACGCACTGCTCGACCGGAGATTCGGCCGCGACGCGACTGCTTCCTTTCGATCCGAATTCGCTCCTCTTCTGGAGGTCGTCTGGGTGAAAAACGATCTGCACGAACGCGGTCTCGACCTGATGCTCGAGCGTCCAGCCGGGGTGAGTCTCGTCGATGCGGTCTCATTTGTCTGCATCCGTGATCAACGCGTCGACGAGGTCTTCGCATTCGACCGCCATTTCGAGCAGGAGGGTTTTGCGGTCCTCGGCTGACGACACGCGGTGAGAAATCTGCTTACTACCTAAGATGAGCGGTTCTACCGGATGAGATGTGCCAAGCTCGTGATGCTCTGGTGCTTGCGAAAAGCGGACGCATACCCATCGGTATTCGGAGCATTTTCGCAAGTGGCCAGAGCGCAAGAGCTTGGTGCAGATCGCCGGTGAGAATCGCTCATC
>JAIVTZ010000427.1:0-3974 GCA_049188105.1 Deltaproteobacteria bacterium
CGCGCCACCTCTAGAGCAGCTCGCAATTCAGCCTTTGAGGCCGATCCGGCGCCTCCGATGGGGTCCGGCAGCGCGTTCAGGATGGCGTCCTGCTCGGGCCGCGGCAGGAACGCCAGGATGCCCTTGCCGCTGGCGCCGAGGTGCACGTCGTTCCAGTCCTGCAGTGACCCCCAGATGTACCGGATCGGGTGCGCAGATTCTGCCGCGGTGACGGCCCGGAAGCGGCGCTGGCCCCGGTCGTAGAGGGCCAGGATGGCAGTCTCGCCGGTCAGGTCGCGCAGGTCCTCCTTGAAGAGCTGCTGAGAGCGAAGTCGGCGCCACCGGTTGGAGAAGCGCTGCTCCTGCCGGAGGAACGGCTCCGGGAAGCCGCCGAACCGGACGAGAGCCTCGAACGCGCCGTCATCCATTCGACGAGGCTGACAGAGGATCGGATCTTCCCTGATTCCAGTATCTACCAGCTCCGCCACCGACAGCGGGTGCATGCGATACGGGAAATACCGGCCCATCAGGCTGTCACCCCCGGCCTTGAAGATGTCCAGCCGCGCGCTGCCGGTGACCAAGATCTTGACTTTCTCCGGATAGCTGTCGAAGAGGCCCTTGAGAAAATTCTTCCACCGACCATATCGGTGGATCTCATCGAGGATCAGCAGAGGCGTTTTCTCGCGGAGACGTTCCAGCTGCATCCGGCCGGCCACCGCAGCCGGTCCGGCCAGCACCAGCGCCCGGTGCTCCTGATTGTCCCAATTCAGATACAGGTTTTCATCAAAGGACGAAGCACTCTCCCGACTCGTGGTGGTCTTCCCGACCTGCCGCGGACCCATGAGAAACAACATCTGCCGGTTGTTATTGAAGTGATCAGAGATCACGGCTTCGTATCGACGCTTCATCACACCTCCACCATTACCGAAAACTACAGCAATCGCTGTTTGGTCATGACCATTTTACGATATATGCGAATTCAGTCAACCCCCTTTCATGAAAAAACGACACCCGCCAACAGAGAATCCCGCACCCAGGGCAGCCAGTTCCAGGATGTACAGCCATCTGGCAACTTCCTAAATGGAACCCCTGGGAACGCCGAGCTCCAGCTCGGCACACCCGCCCCCACAGCACCTGGAGCGAGACGCTCCCAACCGCGGGCAACCCCGCCTCAATCAACCTGACGGCCGCCCCGCGCCGATAAATTCGAAATCCGAAATCCGAAATCCTCCTGCCCAGCCGCGGCCACCACACCCCAAGCCACTCGACCATTCCCCGCGCCGATAATTAAGAATTGAGAACTGAGAACTGAGAATTCCTGTGTCGACCGCCGCCCCGCGCCGATAATTAAGAATTGAGAACTGAGCCTCCTGCAAAATTCGTAGACGCACGGGCGGGGATAAACCCCGCCCCTACGGATTTCTTTGTAGGGGAGGGGTTTATCCCCTCCCTCTCGTGAGCTGTCACCTCGCGAGACCACCCACGAGCGGGTTTTTGCAAGAGGCTCAGTTGAGAGTTAAGAGTTGAGAATCGACAGGTGGATGGCGATAACTCAAAACTCAAAACTCAAAACTCTCAACTCCTACCGTTCGAGCGTCAGCTCGAACGGGATGTCCGCCGTGCTTTCCTCGAGCTCGATGACCAATCGCCAGCGTCCGGGCTGTACGCCGCCGGTGACCTTGAAAACGAGGGGGCCCCAGCACTCCTCGAACGTGCTGATGGCGATCTCATCCTGAGCGAAGCCACCCACGGGCTCCTCGAGGAACCAACGGTCGCAGAGTCGACGATCTTCGTCATACATCGAAAGCGGCGCCGACGACGACACCGCACGACGGACTCGGGAGTGAATCTCGCGGTAGGCCTCTCTGAATTCTGCCTGGGTGATGAGCGGTAGGCGGCGTCCGTCGGGGGTCCGAACCGAGATGTCTCTGCGGTGGATCTTGGTGATGCCGCCGCTGTGGGCGCCTCTCAGGTGAGCTACGAGGATCAGCCACTCGCCGCCGAGATCTCGTTTGGCTTGAAAAAACCGGACCGTCGCCTGGATCTCTGGTCCCTCATAGACCACCGAGTAGCGGCCGGTCTCGCGAACGCCGCCATCCACCCTGCCGGAATCCGTCGAGCACGTGCTGATGACAAACGTCAAGAAACCGAGCATCAGAACCTGGATCTTCCGCATAGTCGTACCTCTCCTCGGGAGACTCTCACCTCTATTTCGATATGTCCATCGCTTGCCCCGTCGACGCCGCGGAGCTATCCTCGGCCGACCGATGGAGTACCGAAACGAAAGCGAGATTTGGGTCTTCCACCTCAAACGCGGCGGCGGCCATGCGGTGCTCAGCTGGATCGCGCACAACAGCGACCGCCAGGTCTTCCATCTGAACAATGCCTTCAGCAAGCCCCTCAAGGCGCGGTGGCGTGGCGAGAAGATCTTCCGCAGGATCACTGATCCCCAACGGTACGGGGGCCCAGGTCGGCGCGTCTTCAACTTCGAGCTTGACCCGTCCGCATCGTACCGCGAGGTGGCCCGGATGCCGAAGGAGGTTCTGCTCACCAACGTCGAGAACTTCAGAATCGACCGCATCGCGGCAGAACCGTTGCTCGGATCCGGCGCACATCAGCTCATCGGGCACAGCCGGCGGCGCGTCACCGTGCTCGTGCTCCGCGACGCCTTCAACACCTTTGCCAGCGTCCGCCGAGGCAAACGCAGGATGCGCAGCCGTCTGAGTCGTTTCTACCGTACCCACTGGAAGGCGTACGCCCGGGAGTACCTCGGTCTGACGGGATATCTGCCTGAGGATACGATCATGATCAGCTTCAACTCGTGGTTTTCAGACGAATCGTACCGCCGCCGAATCGCGGAGCAGCTCGGCCTGCCGCACTCGGACCGGGGTTTGGATCGGTTGTCTCAGGATGGCGGCGGGAGCTCATTCTCGGGGCAGGATTATCAGGACCGGGCCCGGGAAATGGGCGTTCTGGATCGCTGGCGCCACTTCATGGACGATGACGAATTCCGGTCGGCCTTCGACGAGGAGACGGTTGAGCTGTCCAACCGGATCTTTGGCGATATCACCAGCGGCGCGATCACCGGCCGCCGGCGATGACGGTGACCCTGAAACACAAGCGATTGCGGACGCTGACCGCCCGTCTCATGCGGGCTACAGGGGCAACGCCGGACGTGGTCTTCGGTGTCAATGCGCCGCTCCGCGTGTGTCCGCTGGGCGCTCACGTCGATCATCAGGGCGGTGCGGTGACCGGGTTGACGATCGATCGGTCGGTCATGTTGGCCGCCGTGCCCTTGCCGGAGCCGGTCCTCCGTGTCGAGAGCCTCGATTTCAAGGGTAGGGTCAGGGTCGACCTGACGGCGTCGCAACCGCCGGCGACCGGAGATTGGGGGGACTACGCTCGCGCCGCGGCCGGAGTCCTCAGCGCTCACCGCCGCCTCGATCGTGGTCTTTATGCAGTGATCGGCGGCGATCTGGCGGGGGCCGGTCTGAGCTCCTCCGCAGCGGTTCTGATTTGTTATCTGCTCGGGCTGGCTCGCGCCAACCGGTTCGACCTCGATCGCCGCGACGTCGCGACCCTCGTGCAGCGGGCCGAGAACTCGTACATCGGGGTCGCGAGTGGGCTCCTGGATCAGTCGATCATTCTTTTTGCCGGCGAGGGCCACCTGACTCACGTCAACGTCTCCGATCTCTCGGTGGAGCGGGTGACGGCGCCCGATGGGGCGCCGGAGGTCGGCGTCGTCGTCGCGTTTTCGGGAATCTCGAGAGCTCTCGCGGGGTCGGGTTTCAACACCCGGGTGGAGGAGTGCCATGAGGCCGCGAGGATCCTTTTGGATCGCGGCGGGCGGGCGGCGAGCCGGCGACCGCTGTTGTCCGAGGTCGAGCCCGAGCTCTTCGATCGTTTCGCCGCCGAGCTGCCCGAGAGCCTCCGGCGGCGGGCGATGCATTTTTTTGGCGAACGCCAGCGCGTGATCGACGGAGTGGAGGCCTGGC
>JAIVTZ010000428.1:0-3970 GCA_049188105.1 Deltaproteobacteria bacterium
CTCTCCCATCAAGGGAGAGGGAGCATTTTTACTTTTTACAAAACCGATAAGTTGAGTTTCATTCTTCGTGTTCTGGTTATAATTGTTTTGGTTGCGGCTATGCTGCGCTGTGAACTCTGCGGTGAGTAGTTGCAATTTAGGGTGTGATTTATCCGGGGTTGTGAGCAATAAGGGAGAAGGAAGTGGATGTTAGAAATTATATTCAAAAAGATCTGGTAAACTTGAATCTTTTATCTAAGAAAAAAGAGGATGCTATAAGGGAGATTGCTCAATTGATGCAGAATACCCGAGAGGTAGTTGATTTTGAGAGCTTCCTTGAAGACGTTTTTGAGCGGGAGAGGCTGGGGACAACTGGTATAGGAGATGAAATAGCCATACCCCATGCCCGCACAGATGCCGTAAATCAATTGATCATTGCTATTGGAAGGTCAACTAATGGCGTGGAATTTGAAAGTTTAGATGGTAAGAAGGTTAAGCTCCTCTTTTTAATGGGAACACCGAAAGGGAGTGTAAACCACTATTTAAAGATGCTGGCACAGCTCACCCGATTATTAAAAAGGGAGCCCTTTAGAGAGAAACTGCTTGAAGCACAGGATGGAGAGACAGTGGTGAAACTTTTTAAAGAGGTGGAGGATTAGAGGTTGTAGATGCTGGGTACAGGGTTCAGGGACCACCCGGAGACAAAACGCACCCCTGTACCCTGCACCCTGCACCCTGTACCCTAACGCCGTGACCTCCGCTGACCATCTCCTCGCCATCGATTTCGGCACCCAGAGCGTGCGGGCGCTGCTCTTTGGCGCCCGGGGCGAGCTGGTAGCCAAGAACCGGGTGGAGGTCGAGCCCTACTACTCCGACCATCCCGGTTGGGCGGAGCAGGATCCGCTCTCCATGTGGCGGGCTCTGTGCGAAGCCTGCCAGGGATTGTGGGATCAAAGCCCGGGCTCGCAGGAGATGGTGGCGGCGGTGGCCCTCACCACCCAGCGCGCCACCATGGTCAACGTCGATGAGGCGGGAGAGCCCCTGCGCCCGGCCATCGTGTGGCTCGACCAGCGGCGGACGGAGGGTCTTGAACCGGTGGGAGGTCTGTGGGGTCTCGCCTTCCGCGTGACGCGGATGCGCGAGACGGTGGCCCACTTCCAGGCCGAGGCCGAGGTCAACTGGCTGCGCCGCCATCAACCGGAGATCTGGGCTCGGACCTACAAGTACCTGTTCCTGTCCGGCTTCCTGACCCATCGTCTGGTAGGGCGATTCGTTGACTCGGTGGGCTGTCAGGTGGGCTACGTGCCGTTTGACTTCAAATCTTTGCGGTGGGCGGGACCGCGGGACTGGAAGTGGCGCGGGGTGCCCATCGATCGTGAGCTCCTGCCCGAGCTCGTGCCTCCGGGCGATGGCCTGGGCGAGATCACCAGGGGTGCGGCCGCGGCCACCGGCATTCCGGCGGGAACACCGCTGATCGCCGCCGCCGCCGACAAGGCGTGCGAGGTCCTCGGCGCCGGCTGTCTGGATTCTCATCTCGGTTGTCTCAGCTACGGTACCTCGGCGACTATCAACACCACCCATCGGCGCTATGTGGAGGCGGTGCGGATGCTGCCGCCCTATCCGGCCGCAGTTCCCGGCGCCTACAGCCTCGAGGTGCAGATCTACCGCGGCTACTGGATGGTGTCGTGGTTCAAGCGCGAGTTCGGCCTCCGCGAGCAGCGTATTGCCGACGAGCGCGGCATCGAGCCCGAGGAGCTCTTCGACGAGCTTGTCAACCAGGTGCCGCCGGGGTCCATGGGACTGGTGCTCCAGCCCTACTGGTCGCCCGGGGTCAAGGTGCCGGGGCCGGAGGCCAAGGGCGCGGTGATCGGCTTCGGCGATGTCCACACCCGGGCCCACATTTACCGCTCGATCATCGAAGGTCTCGCATTTGCCCTGCGCGAGGGCGGCGAGCGCAGCCAGCGTCGCAGCGGAGTGCGGATGACCGAGGTCCGGGTGGCCGGCGGCGGCTCGCAGTCGGATGCCGCCATGCAGATCACGGCCGATGTCTTCGGCATGCCGGCCTCGCGCCCGCACGTCTACGAGGCCTCGGGTCTGGGTGCAGCCATCGATGCCGCGGTTGGTATCGGCCTCCATCCGGACTTCGCCACCGCGGTCGCCGAGATGACCCACGTCGGCGAGACCTTCGATCCCGATCCGGGCAACCGTGCGATCTACGACGGCCTCTACCGCGAGGTCTACCTCAAGATGTACAAACGCCTCCGCCCGCTGTACGAGAAGATCCGAACCATCACCGGCTACCCGCCCTGATCCCGTGCTCGCCCGCCGTCCGCTCTCAGAAATCCACGATGCGGGTGAGGACACCCGCCTCGCGGATTTCCGAGGTAAAGGAGTGTTTAACTCCGCCACATGATTCTTCACCCTCCCCGGGCCCCGGCGACGTCCAGGCAGGGGAGAGTCGGTCGGAACTCAAAACTCAAAACTAAGAACTCAAAACTGACCGTGTCGGTGTGGCGAGTTAGTATCATTCAATCGTGGTTGGTTGTTGAGATGAAACTGAAAGGTGGACAAGCCACCGCCGTCGCGCATCCGAACATTGCGCTCGTCAAGTACTGGGGCAAGCGCGATGTCGAGCGGAATATCCCCGCCGTGGGGTCGCTGTCGATCACGCTCGACGGACTGACGACGACGACCACTGTCCGGTTCGATCCAGAGTTCGAGCACGATGTTTTTTTGCTTGGTGGATGTGAGGCGCCGAAAATGGCTCAGCGGGTGGTGGGGTGTCTCGACCGGATGCGCCGGCGCGCCGGGGTCAGCATGCACGCCGTGGTGGAGAGCGAGAACGACTTCCCGACTGCGGCCGGGCTCGCCTCGTCCGCCTCCGGCTTCGCTGCGTTGGTGATTGCGGCGGACGCGGCCCTCGGTGCGGGGTTCGATCGCTCGGAGCTCGCCGACCTCGCCCGTCAGGCCTCCGGCTCCGCCGCCCGCTCCCTCTTTGGAGGCTTCGTCGAGCTGCGGCTGACCCCGGACGGCCCGTACCCCACCGAAACCCGCCAGCTCCTCGAGCCTCGGGCATGGCCGCTCCGCATTCTGGTCGCGGTGACCGACCCGGGCCCCAAGGCCGTCGGCTCGACCGAGGGCATGCTGATGACCGAGCTCACATCTCCCTACTACCGGGATTGGGTCGAGTCGTCCCCGGCCGATCTTTTGGAGGCGCGGTCCGCTGTGGAGCGGCGCGACTTCGAGGCGCTTGCCGATGTGAGCGAATTGAGCTGCCTGAAGATGCACGCGGTCATGCTTTCGGCGCGGCCCGGCCTTGTCTACTGGAACGGGACGACCGTGGAATGCATCCGCAGAGTGCGGGAGCTGCGCGCAGACGGGGTGGCGGTGTTCTTCACGGTCGATGCCGGTCCGCAGGTCAAGGCGGTGTGTCTTCCGGAAGTCTACGAGCGAGTCGAGCGCGAGCTTGCGGCCATTCCAGGGGTCACGAGCATGGTCGAAAGCAGGCTTGGCGACGGCGCCCGGGTGGTGGAGGACCGGCGGTGAAAATCGAGGTCTCGGCGCCCGGGAAGCTGGTTCTGCTGGGGGAGTACGCGGTGCTCTTTGGGGCGCCGGCGATGGTGATGGCGGTGAACCGGCGTGCCCGGGTCGAGTTGGCGCCGTCTGAGAGCGACCGCTGGACGCTCATCTCGCCCGATCTGGCGCCGCGGCCGGTGGAGCTCGATGTTGGCCCGGGCGGAGTCGCGCGGTGGATTGACGACGAGCTTGGGGGCGAACGGTTCGCCCTCGTCGAACGGCTGCTCCGAGAGCTCGATCGTGCAGGGGTGGTGGAGGTCGGGCAGCTCGCCCCGGTCGTCGCCATCCTCGACACCAGGGAGTTCTTCATTTCGCGAGGCGACAGCCGCTGCAAGCTGGGACTGGGCTCGAGCGCGGCGCTGACCGTCGCGCTGGCGTCCGCCCTCGCCGTCTGGGCCGGTGACGGCCGTATGCC
>JAIVTZ010000429.1:0-3963 GCA_049188105.1 Deltaproteobacteria bacterium
TACCTCGGTTAGAGAATTATTGCCTAACGGTTCGAGTTCAGCGGACCGGGACCGCGGCCGCCGCGGGCCCGGGTCCGCTGGAACGAGTTGTTAGGCCCAGATAGCGCCACGGCGTTCAAGCAGGTGAGGAGCCGTGGCCGTTTTTGATGGACGTGACGACATTCATGTTTGGGATGGGCCTGCTCGAAGCCCGGCAGGGCAGAGAGCGTGTGAATTGCTGATTCATCGGAAGGAGGCAGAGGGATGGCGCATGCATTCATTCTGCTCTGAGAGCATCGGTTTGTGATGAGGCAATGATCCATTGAAATGCCTGGCCTAACTTGAATTAGACTGCCTAGCCGGATTTTGGAAATGCGGCTGGATGGCGGTGTCTTTTTGTTTTCTGTTAGGAGGTTGGTTGGGCTGTAACCGCCCTCGAAACCCCTGCTTGGGACGGATCGCCGGTGGTTGGTCCCAGATTGATATCAAGCGCGAGGCGCTGTGTAACACGTGGGTTGATAGAGAGCTCATGCGATGACCTCCGGCTGGTGGAGGGTGTCTGCTGGGCTGGTGACACCTCGGCCGCCGGAGTTGCCGAGAATGTGGGTGTAGATCATCGTCGTCTTGACGTCTTTGTGTCCCAGGAGCTCCTGGATCGTGCGGATGTCGTAACCGGCCATGAGCAGATGGGTCGCGAAGCTGTGTCGGAACGTATGGGGGCTGACCTTTTTCGCAACGTGGGCGTCCCGCGCGGCCTTTTTGATCGCGCGCTGGATCACTGTTTCGTGGAGGTGGTGGCGCCGCTCGCGGCCGGAGCGCGGGTCGATGCCGCGTGACCTCGCCGGGAAAACGTACTGCCACATCCACTCCAGGTCGGCATGGGGGTACTTGCGGGCGAGCGCGGTGGGCAGGTAAACCGCGCCGTAGCCATCGGCCAGGTCGTGCTCGTGGGTCGCACGAACTTCGACCAGATGCCGCTCGAGGCGGTCGCGGGTGCTGGACGGGAGCATGGTGACGCGGTCCTTGTGGCCCTTGGCATTGCGGATGGTGATGTGGCCGAGGTCGAAGTCGACGTCCTGGATGCGGAGACGGAGGCACTCGAGGATGCGCATGCCGGTGCCGTAGAGCAGCAAGACCACGAGCTGGGCGGTGCCCTCTAGGCGAGACAGGATCGCCGCCACCTCCTCGCGGCTGAGCACTGTGGGCAGGCGTTTGGGTTGCTTGGCGCGGACGACGTCGTCGAGCCAGGGGAGTTTTTGTCCGAGGACTTCGCGATAGAGGAAGAGGATCGCAGACAGCGCCTGGCGCTGGGTAGAGGCTGCCACGTGCTTGTCGACGGCGAGGTGAGTGAGGAAACGGTTGACCTCCTCCGCGCCCATGTCGCGGGGGTGCTGCATCTTGTGGAAACGGAGGAACCGTCGTATCCACGCCACGTAGGCTTCTTCGGTCCGGATGGAGTAGTGGCGAACCCTGATCTCGGAGCGGGTACGGTCCAGGAGCTTTGGCTGCCGGCGGTTGGAAAGGGCGGGGGAGGTGGTGTTGGTCTCCATGGGGTATAAAGAGAGCATAAATTCTGGAAGCCTCGATGTCAAGGGGTGGCGAGGGCCTATCGGCCGATGATTTCCGTGGTGATCGACAGACCCGGCCGGAATATCTTCTTGGAACAAAGCTGCCGCCCTATGATTGCCTAGGCAACCCTCTGAGGCTTAAGGCCTTAGGCTCCCGATGGGTGCAAAATCGCTGGTGTTTCTGAGACCGCGCCTCATCAGTCTGCGCGGTTGTGTCGGGAGCCCTCTCAACGAGCTTACACCGGAACACGGCAGGATTCCAGGAAGACCCCTGCACCCTGCTGGGCGAGCGACCGCAGAGTTCAGAGCGTCTCGCCGCAGTACTTGCAGTGGACGGCATCGGCGTCGTGCCCTTCGGCGCCGCACTGCGGACAGGCCTGGGTACTGATCTTCTTGCGCGTGACGCCCGCGAGCTCGACGCTGACGATCCCGGTTGGTACGGCGATGATGCCGTAGCCCATGATCATGATCGCCGAGGCGAGGATCTTGCCGAGGGCGGTCTGCGGCGCGATGTCGCCGTAGCCGACGGTGGTCATGGTGACGATCGCCCAGTAGATCGAGACCGGGATCGAGGTGAAGCCGTTGGCCTCGCCCTCGATGAGGTACATCATCGAACCCACTATGACGACGATGGTGAGGACGGCGCCGATAAAAACGATGATCTTGCGCGCGCTCGCGCGCAGGGCGGCTCTGAGCTCGGACGCCTCGCCGACGAACTGGGCGAGCTTGAGCACCCGGAAGACCCGCAGCAGGCGCAGGGCGCGGATGACCAGCAGGGTCTGGGCCCCTGGAATGAAGATGCTGAGGTAGCTGGGGAGGATGGCCAGGAGGTCGACGATGCCGAAGAAGCTGCGAGCGTAGCGAAGGGGGTTGCCGACGGCGTAGAGGCGCAGCAGGTACTCGATGGTGAAGAGGATGGTCACCACCCACTCGAAGGTGCGCAGCCATGGCCCGTACCGAGCCGCGATCGTGGGGGTGCTTTCGAGCATGACCGCGATCACGCTGAGGATGATGAGCACCAGCAGGGCGACATCGAAGGCCTTGCCGGCCGGCGTATCGGCCTCGAAGATGATCTCGTGGAGACGGCTGCGGAGGGATGCTTGGTTGGTGTTCATGGGGTGATCGAAGTCTAGCAGGTGTGCCGAGCCTCGGTGATCACGATCAGGGTGCATGAAATAATAGAGACAGAATATCAATTACAAACACACGGAGGGACGTTGATCATGGGCGGCCCGCGAGCTTCATCGAGAGTTCGGATATTGCTGACGGGTGCGGTCGTGATGGCGGCCGCCTGCGCGGGGGCGGTGGAGCTGCCTGCAAACCTGGCCCTCGAGCTGGTGGTCGATGGGTTTTCGCGGCCGGTGGCCGTGGGCCACGCCGGTGACGGCTCGGGTCGGCTCTTCGTAGTCGAGCAGAACGGGTGGATCCTGGTGGTCGATGGCGGCACGGTGCTGGCCGAACCCTTCCTGGATATCTCGTCGATGGTCGAGAGCGGCGGCAACGAGCAGGGCCTGCTCGGGCTTGCCTTCCATCCCAATTTCACGTCCAACGGGTTCTTCTACGTCAACTACACCCACGATCCCGCGGGTTCGGGGCCGGACGTGACGCGGGTGTCGCGGTTCGAGGTATCGGTGGACGATTCGAACCGGGCGGAGATATCGAGCGAGTCGATCATCCTCGAGTTCGACCAGGACTTCAGCAACCACAACGGCGGCGATCTCCACTTCGGGCCCGACGGCTATCTCTACATCGCGACCGGGGACGGCGGCGGGTCTCGCGACCCCAACGCCCACGCCCAGAACCTCGGCTCGTTGCTCGGCAAGCTGCTGCGCATCGACGTGGACGGCGGCAGCCCGTACGCGATACCGGCGGACAATCCGTTTGTCGATGCTGACGGCGCCCGGCCCGAGATCTGGGCCTACGGTCTCCGCAACCCGTGGCGATTCAGCTTCGATCGGGTGAACGGGGACCTCTTCATCGGCGACGTCGGCCAGGGGGAGCGTGAGGAGATCGACGTCCAGCGCGCCTCCAGTGCCGGTGGCGAGAACTACGGTTGGAGCTGCATGGAGGGGGATCTCGTGCAGGGCTTCAACCCGTGCGACAACGAGCCGTTGACGGCGCCGATCCTGGTCTACAACCACGGTCTGGGGTGCTCGGTGACCGGCGGCTATCGCTACCGCGGGAGCATCACCGCCCTTGGCGGCTTCTACGTCTTCGGCGACTTCTGCTCGGGCAGGATCTGGATCGCCTCCGACTCCGGCGGCACCTGGAACGCCGAGGAGTGGGCGAACACCGACATCAGCATCAGCGCCTTCGGCGAGGACGAAACCGGCGAGCTGTACGTGTTGGGCCTCGGCCGGGGTGAGCTCTACCGATTTGCCGGCCCGAGCAAACCGGTGGTCCGGAGGACGACGGG
>JAIVTZ010000430.1:0-3963 GCA_049188105.1 Deltaproteobacteria bacterium
CAACATCATCGGCTGCATGGGTCAGAGCTATGCCGTGTCCGGTTCCTTCTCCCGCTCTGCAGTCAACCTCCAGGCGGGCGCCAGGACCGGCATGTCGAACGTTTTCTCGGGCATCATCGTGGCCATCGTCCTGCTCTTTTTCTCGCCCTCGCTGTACTTTCTCCCACAGGCTGTACTGGCTGCGATCATCATGATGGCGGTGTTCGGATTGCTCAACGTCAGCGGTTTCGTGCACGCCTGGCGGACGCAGCCCTTCGACGGCGTGGTGTCGGCGATCACCTTCGTCGCCACCCTCGCTCTGGCGCCCCATCTCGAGCAAGGCATCTTCCTCGGCGTCGCCCTGTCACTGGGCGGCTACCTCTTCCGTACCATGCGGCCGGAGGTGGCGGTCCTTGCTCCGACCCCGGATGGCGGCCTCGGGGACACCTCTCGGCACGGCCTCGAGCAGTGTCGATACCTGGCGGCCATCCGCTTCGACGGTCCGCTCAACTTCGCGAGCGCGTCCTATCTCGAGGACGGAGTTCTCGACCGCGTCTCGAAGCTGCCGGATCTCAGACACGTTCTGATCGTCGCTGACGGTATCAACGAGGTGGACGCATCGGGTGAGGAGACGCTGCGCCACCTGGTGGATCATATGCGCGATGCCGGTCTCGACGTTTCGTTCTGTGGTCTCAAGGACCAGGTACAGGACGTGCTCAAGCGCTCCCACCTGTATGATCTCATCGGCGCCGATCACATCTATCCCAGCCTGGCGCACGCGATCGCGACGATCTACGCCTCCGCCCACCCCGAGCCGGAACCGGACTGCCCCTTCCGCACCGTGATGCCGCGTCTGGTCGAGCTCTCCCTCCACCCCGACGGCTCGCTGCGCGACGCTATCCGAAACGACCTCCCGCTGTGCCGGCACATCGCGGTCCTCCGTTTCGACGATCCGCTGACCTACGCCAATACCGACTTTCTGGAACAGGAGACGCTGCTCAAGTTAGAGGGCAGGCCGGAGTTGCGGCAGGTACTTTTCATCGCCCACGGCATCGCCGACATCGACCCCTCCGGGGCACAGAAGCTCTGCCAACTCGTCAACACGCTTCGCGACCAGGATCTCGAGGTCTCCTTTTCGGGGTTCAGGGACGAGGTCCTGGAGGTTCTCGACCGGATCGACACCGACCAGGTGATCGGCGAGGATCGTCACTTCCCAACCCAGTTCGCCGCTATCGCAGCGGCCTACGCGCACGCCCACCTGGATTCGGACGAGGACAACTGCCCGTTCCTGCCGCTGGCGCCGCGAGTCACCGAGCTCTCGCTCCATCCCGACGGGACCCTGCGCGAGGCGCGCCGGCATGGGCTCAGGCTGTGCTCGCACATCGCAGCTCTGAGGTTCGATGGCCCCATGATGCTCGCCGACCCGGCCGCCCTCGAAGCCCAGCTCGTACGATGGGTGAAGAACCGGCTCGAGGTCTCCCATCTCCTGCTCGACGCCCACACCCTGGACAGGTTCAGCGGTAACGACGCCCAGCGGCTCCTCGACCTCGTCGGGCGTTTGCGGCGAGCGGGGCTCGAGGTCATCTTCTCCAGCTTCCGCGATCACGTCTTCGAGGTCATCGAGAGAACCGGAGCGGCCGATGAGATCGGTCTCGACAGCTTCTTCCCCTCGGAGTCCTCGGCGGTCGCCGCCATCTATGCCGAGGCACATCAAAAGAGAACGGAGGAGGACTGCCCGCTGCGGGCCATGCTGCCGCGGGTGGTGGAGATCTCGCTTCATCCTGACGGTTCGCGGCGCAACGCACGGCGCTACGGTCTCGCAACCTGCCGGGTGATCGCGGCCCTGCGCATCGACGGGCCGCTCAACTTTGCCACCATCGGCTACGTCGCCGAGGAGATCAGGGCGCAGATTGCCGATCGGCCGGAGCTGCGCCACGTGCTGCTCGCCGGGCACGGCCTTTCCTCCGTGGACGAGATCGCATCGGAGGGGCTGGCTGCTCTGGTCGTCGAGCTGCGCGATGCAAGCTACGAGGTTTCCGTCAGCGGGCTCAAGGACGAAGTCCTCGACGTCCTCGAACGCACCGGCTGCCTCGAGATCATCGGTGCGGACGCGGTCTTCCCAACCCGCGCGCGGGCGATCGAGGCGATCCATCACAAGGCGCACGAAGGTGTCGACGAGCGCCCCTGTCCGCTCATCGAGGTGGTGGAGATTCACGAGCCTCAACTCGAGTAATGGTGGGGAGTACAATCAGATCGCCGGTCCGAGTTGTCGGCTATTCGGTTGCTCGAACCGCGGTCTCGTTTTGATGCCGGAGGGAATGCATCGTGCAGCTCGTATGTGTCTCGCGGGGAGAGCAGGAGAGAGGAAAGGTCTTTGCTCAGACACTGGCTCGAAAACTCGACTACGAGTGTCTCGGACAGGAGGACCTTGCCGACCTCGCTATTCAGGACGGGATCGCAGTCGGCAAGCTCGAAATGGCCGCGGTCAAGAAACGTCATTTAACAGAGCGACAGGTTCTTGAGAAAGAACATTTTCTCGCATTCATGACACGAGTACTGTGCGAGCGCGTCCTCGAAGACAACTTGGTATTTCATGGGAGGGCCGGGCATCTCGCGGTACCGGGTCTGACGCACGTCCTCCGCATCCGCACGAAGATAGAGACCGAAACCCACATAGAAGAAGTGATGACCAGGTTGTCCCTCGATCGGCCCAAGGCTAGAGAGTATGTGGAGAGGGTGGACGAGGACATTTCCCGGTGGGTCAGGACGATGTACAACATCAGTGGGGACCCATGGGCCGGATATGATTTGGCGATCAACCTCGATCGCGTCGACGTCGGGGGCGCAACCACCTCCCTGTGCGGTTTTGTCCAGTTGCCGGAATTCATGGCAACCCCGGCCTCGGCCCACGTTCTCGAAAACCTTTTGCTCGCAGCCCGGGTGCGGATTGCGCTGGCCCGGGACGAACGCACGTGGGCAGCGAGCTTTTCAGTGAAGGCGGAGGCTGGCCACCTGACGGTCTCGTACCTGCCACGAGACATGGCCGTAGGCGTCAGGGCGCCCGATGTGGTCACGAAAGTGTCAGGAGTTGAGGACCTCACCTGTACGGTGGCCTCCAGCAATATCCTGTGGGTCCAGGAACGATTCCAGGCCAGCGGACGAACGTTCGACGCGGTGGTCAAGGCTGCGACCCACTGGCACTCTGCCGTGGAACTCATGAAGCTCACCCCGGCACCAACCGGTTCATCCTCCACCGATGCAACCGGCCGCGACACGGGCGCGGAAGTTGCGCAGCCTCCTCCGCTGTTCACGGCCCGCCAGGTGGACGGCGGAATCGAGGATGACACCGAGCGATCGACGGGTCAGATCGGGGAGGATGACGACCTGCGAGGAATGTTCGGTGAGCTGAACGCCCGCGGAATCGCCGGCAGTGCCAGCCGGCTGCCTGATGACATGAGGAGAATCAGGGCTGCCGTCGATCGATCGATACCCTACAGCCTGGTGGTGGTCGACGAGGTGTTTCTGGACCACGGCCATGCTGCTCGTCTGCGCAAGACTCGCGAGTTGGTGGGAAGGCTAGGAGAGGTCATTCGTGCGCCGGTGGTCAGCGCCGAGGACCTCGACCAAATGGTACATACCAGTTGGTCCGATTACGCGAGGATGATCGCCATGGCGGCGATCGTGGTTGTCGTTTTCCTCCTCGTCTTCAGCCATCAGAAAGAAGTTCTCGAGTTTTTTTCACCGACGACAGCCGGCGCGAAGATCGTGGCCGCGTTTGTGCTGCTGCTGGCGGTGCCGGTCTTTGCCGTGATGTATGGCACATTGACCGGGGCTGTTCTGAGGCTGTTCCATGTGGAGTGATTGAGTGATGCCTGAGCTCATCTTCAGCGATTTCATCGCCCTCGATCTCGGCACCGCACTGCAGGTGGTCCTTCTCGGCTTCATCGGCGGTGTGCTCAGCGGCTTCATCGGCAGCGGTGGAGC
>JAIVTZ010000431.1:0-3955 GCA_049188105.1 Deltaproteobacteria bacterium
CGTCGAGGGCCTACACGATCGTGGCTGGGATGATGTTCTTTAAGCAAGTTTTGAGTTTTTAGTTTTTAGTTTTGAGTTCCCACCCAACCTCCCTTGGTTGATCATGAGTGGGTGTGGGATAACTCAAAACTCATAACTCAAACCTCAAAACTACTTCTTCCCCCGCAGTCCGTACTGGTCGAGCTTTCGGTACAGCGTTGAACGGCCGATGCCGAGCTGGCGCGCGACATCCGAGAGGTTGCCCCGGTTGTTCTCCATCGCGTGAACGATAGCCTCCCGCTCCAGCTCATCGAGACTCTTGGTGCCGCCTTCCATGGGGAGGCCAGCGGACGGACCCCTTGACGCGTCGTCTCTGGTAATGCCGGATGGAAGATCGGCAAGCGTGAGCTCCAGACCCGCCGATACGAGCAGGGTACGGTGAATCACATTTTCCAGCTCACGCACATTGCCCGGCCAACCGTGGGTCGACAACGCCTCCATCGCCTGCGGTTCGACCCTCGTCACGCGCTTGCCGGCATCGCGGGCATGCTTGTCGAGAAAGTGCTCCACCAGGAGCGGGATGTCCTCGCGCCGATCGCGCAGCGGCGGCAAGGAGATCGGGAAAACCACCAGGCGATAGAACAGATCTCGACGGAAGGAACCATCCTCGACCATCGATGCGAGATCGCGGTTGGAGGCCGAGATGACGCGCACATCGAGCTCGATGTTGTCGGTTCCCCCGACCCTCTGCAGGACGCGCTCCTGCAACACCCGCAGCAGACGAGCCTGGGCGGACGGCGACATCTCGCCGACCTCGTCGAGGAAGATCGTGCCGCCCGCAGCCTGCTCGAACTTGCCCGGGTGAGTGGCGAGGGCGCCCGTGAAGGCGCCCTTCTCGTGACCGAAGAGCTCGCTCTCCTGCAGACCCTCGGGGATCGCTGCGCAGTTGACGTCGATGAAGGGGCCGTCGGAACGCATCGACGCATAGTGAATGGCCTTGGCCACCAACTCCTTGCCGGTACCGCTCTCGCCGGCGATGAAGACCGTGATCTCGGACTCGAGGACCTTTTCGATCTGGTCATACACCTTCCGCATCGCTGCGGATGAACCAACGATGTTGCGCAGGTGATTTCGGTCCGAAAGCTCCTCCTTGAGACGCGCAACCTCCTTTTCGAGGTCTCCGTGGGACAGCGCACGGCTCAGGGTCGTGAGCAGCCGTTCCTGATCGACCGGTTTGACCAGGTAGTCGTACGCCCCGAGCTTGGTCACCTCCACCGCCCTCTGAACGTCGTTGTCGGCGGTGATCATGAGAACCGGAAGCTTCGGGTGGCGCCGCGTGATCTCCTTGAGGACCTCGACCCCATCGACCTCAGGCATCATGAGATCGAGGAGAATCGCATCGGGCGGTCGCCCGGAGTGCGCGAGGACCTCGGCGCCGGAGGAGAATGCATCGACGGTGTAGCCGGCTTCAGTGACGATGAACGACAACAACTCCCTGATCGCGGGATCATCGTCCACCACCCAGATCAGCTCGTTGTCAGCCATGGTGTCTCCAGTGTACTTGAGAAGAGGGAGATAGAGGGATCACCCACCCGGACCGAGGATGCAAGATGCAAGATACAAGATACAAGATACAAGATGGCTGTCCCGGATACGTGTGCCAGACCGCATCTTGGATCCTGCCCTATCTTGTATCTTGGATCTTGTATCTTGTATCCGGCTGTTTGTTCAGCTGAGAATCCCTGTGAACCAGACTGACAATGCCTCCATTGCGAGATCGCCGCGCAGCGCCGTTTCCACCGTGCCGAGCTCGGCCAGCGCCCCTTCGAGCTCCGAGGAGCGATAGCGGCCCGCGCCTCGGAAGAGCCCCCCGAGCACGAACAACGATGGCGGCTTCGAGCCGGACCGTTGGAGCGGTGACGGCCCGTCCGCCTCGATGAGCTCGACCAGCTTCGGACCGATTCCGTCCTTGAACCGGCGGGGATACCAGTACCGGTCGCTGGTTCGCTCCGGCGCCATCTCGTCGACGAGCCCGTTTCCAGCCGTCAGCAACCGCAGATACAAAAGGCGTTGAAAGACCAACGAGGCCTGACCGAGAAGAGCCATGGGCACCCCGCTCGAGGTCATGATTTTCCCGTGGCGATCACGCACCGGAAGGCCGCCGGTGGTGGCGGCGATGATGTCGAGCACAGGCGCCGCTCGCCGTTCGAGCAGCGCATCCCACACCACATCCAACGACCGTTCCTTCGGAAAACAGAGGGCGCGGACGAGGTCGTCGTTGATCGTCCCGTCAGCACTCGCGGCGGCCAACTTTCGGCCCTCCTGGGCGAGCAGGCGAGGCGCAAATCCGAGGCGATCAAAGAGCAGACGTTCCGCTGCCGGAGTGAATCGGACCTCGCCCGCCTCCCGGGCCAACACCCCACGCAACACCTCGCACTGCTCGTCGGACAGGGTCACATCCTCCCACGGCCTCGGTTGCGGCGGGAGGGAGATCCATCGAAATTCTCCAACCTTTTCCACCGCCTTGACCAGGGATCCTTTCGGCTTCTCACCGCAAACAGCGGCCATGACCAGGGCGGTGCCATCCGACAGACCCTCCTTGAGAACCTGCACCACCGATTCGGCATCGACTTCCTCCTTCGACGCCTTGTCACGGCCGCGACCTCGCCCCGCCGGAATGTCGAGCCAGCTCTGGATGTCGGACGCGACCAGGAGCCGCTGCGAAGCAAAGAGTGAGGGCGAGCAGAGTTCGACGGCCAGCTCTTCGGGAGTCGTCTCCTCCCGCACGAACTCCGGTTCGACCCCTCCCAGCTCGGCAGACACGGATGCGATCGCCTCCCGAACCCTTCCCTCGAGGAGGTAGTCGTCAGGCGATGCAAGGAGGTACACGCGGGCCATGTTCAGGCCGGAAGGATTATCGTCGTCGAGCGCCTAGATCTCTCCACGATCCTGCAATTCCTGGCACTCGATGCAGTGCCGGGCCCAGGGAACGGCATCGAGGCGTCCGGTCTGAACCTTCTTGCCGCAGGCAACGCAGACGCCGTACTCGGATTTTTCCATGCGGTCGAGGGCGCCGTCAACCAGGCGAACGATGTCGCGCTCAGCGACGGTCAGTTGGTAGCTCAGGTCTCGAGTGACGGTGGAAAGGGCGCGGTCGCCGAGATCCGGCGCCTGCTTGCCGGTACCTTCTTTTTCACTGCTGCGCGCCGCCTGCACGAGCTGAAGAAGCTCCTCCCGCTTCGCCAACAATTGCTTACGATAACGCTCGCGCTGTCTCTTGTTCATTGGTCGCTCCTCCGCTCAGTATCCACCGGTCGGTCCCGGCGACCGGGTCCTTATTGTACCTGAAATCAGTGGATGAGAATCCACTCACTTCCGATGATACGCACCCCCCGAAAGAATGTCGGTGGCACGATAGAGCTGTTCCCACAGCACCAGGCGGGCCAACAGATGGGGAAGAGTCATCGGGCTCAAGGAGAGGCGCTCGTCCGCCCCGTCGACAAGACCCGAATCCAAACCCAGGTCACTGCCGATAGCGAAGAGAACTCCATCGGCACTCCGATCTTCAAGGCCCCCGAGCCAACCGGCGAACGCAACGCTGTCCCAATCTCCGCCTCGTTCGTCGAGAGCTACCAACCGCCAACCGGGTTCGCGGTGGCGAAGAATCATCTCGGCCTCGAGACGTAGAGTACGGCAGGAATCCTTCTCCCGCCCGCCGGCCTCGGGGCGCAATACACGATCCTCGGCCTTCCAGCGCCGGTCAACCCGCTTCCGGTAGATCTCGATCTGATCCTCGTAGGGACTCGCCGACCGACGACCGAACCAGGCGACGTTAACCCGCATATCTCACCGGGTGTCTACTGCGGACGGCGAATGGCAGCCATCTGTCGTGCTTTTCGCAAATCGTGCTCCTCAACGTAGCGCGACTACGCCTGCGTCGCCCGATTCGCGAAAAACCCAACATCTGACTACCCTT
>JAIVTZ010000432.1:0-3933 GCA_049188105.1 Deltaproteobacteria bacterium
TGCCCTGCGGTCCGCGCAGGACCTCGACGCGGTCGAGATCAAAGAGCGGCATGCCCTTGACCACCGGGTTTTCGAGGACCACCTCGTCGACCACCATCGACACCGGCTGCGATGCGTTGAGGTCGAAGTCGGTGTTGCCGAGGCCGCGGATGTAGAAGCGTGGGAAGGCACGGCCGAACGAGGACTCCATGATCAGACTCGGCACGCGGGCCGAGAGCGCCCGGACATCGACGCCGCCGGTTGTGATGATATTGAGATCCTCACCTCGGAGGACCGAGACCGAAACCGGTACGTCCTGGATGTCTTCCTCTCGTTTCTGTGCGGTGACGGTGATCTCACCCACCGCGATGGGCACTTCCATCGTCTCTTCCTGTATGCCCGATGGCTCTTCCCCCGGCGCCTCCTGCGCAAAAGAAAGACCGCTGAAAGCGGCCAGTATCACAGCACACACGATAATTCCGAGCAGACGCTTCCCTACCGAGCTTTCCATGAGTCCCCTCCCTTTCAAACCGTGAATTCTGAACACCATCATTTTCGCCGACGAGAATAGCAGAGCCGATTTGAAGAGCATGTCAAGGCCGGTGACGCCGACCGAGGTGGTGATATGAGCCTAAGATGAGCGGTTCTGCCGGATGAGATGTGCCAAGCGCTTGATGTTCTGGTGCTTGCGAAAAGCGGACGCATACCCATTGGTATTCGGAGCATTTTCGCAAGTGACCAGAGCGCAAGGGCTTGGTGCAGATCGCCGGTGAGAATTGCTCATCTTAGGATGAGGTACCATCAGCCCCCGAATGAACGGAGAGCACATGGCAGCCATTCATATCAACGCCGCACCTGGGGATTTTGCCGATACGGTTCTCATGCCGGGCGATCCATTGCGAGCAAAGTACATCGCAGAGAGCTTCCTCCAGGACGCCCGGCAAATCACCGACGTCCGCAACATGCTGGGCTTTACCGGCGAGTACCGGGGGCGTGCAGTCTCCGTCATGGCCCACGGCATGGGCATTCCTTCGGCCTCGATCTACTGCACCGAGCTGATCCAGGACTACGGGGTCGAGCGCCTCATCCGGGTTGGCAGCTGCGGTACGGTCCATCCATCCGTCGGGCTTCGGGATATCGTGATTGCGATGGGGGCGTCGACCGATTCGGGTGTCAACCGCACGCGCTTCGGAGGGTACGACCTGGCGGCGATTGCCGACTTCGATCTCCTGAGAAACGCGGTGCGAACCGCCGAGAAGAAAGGGCTCAGCTTTCACGTCGGCGGCGTGTTCTCGGCCGATCTGTTCTACACGCCCAAACCCGAGCTCTTCGATCTGATGGCGAAGTTCAACATCCTCGGTGTCGAGATGGAGACCGCCGGCATCTACACGCTCGCCGCCGAGCTCGGCGCCGCGGCTCTCGCCATCTGCACGGTCAGCGACGACATCCGGAGCGGTGAAGCGCTGTCGTCCGAGGAGCGTCAGACCACCTTCGACGAGATGATCGAGCTCGCACTCGAGACTACGCTGTAAACACCTGGGCAAATGTGCAGGCGCGACGCCTGCACCTCAGGGTTCGAGGTAGGTTTGTGGTGCAGCCGTCTCGGCTGCACAAATCTAATGAACAGTATTGGGGTCGAACCTTTTCGATCACCGGTAGTTGCGGAAGAACCGGTCTCGCGAGACGTCGGCGCCAAAGCGGAAACGAAGCAGCAGGAACACCGAGTGGGTGACGGCCCGCCAGTGTCCCATCTGGTCGAATTTGCGCGAGTCGGTGGTGACGAACCCGGGCAGCATGATCGGCCGGGTGACGGCGCGCAGCCTCAGCCCGAAGGCGATGTCCTCCATGGGCCGAACGGGGAACCCTCCGAGCTTTTCGAAGAGGCCCCGCCGAATGAACATCGCCTGATCCCCGTAGATAACCCGCGTCAAGCCGAATCGGTGATTGTGGAACCAGGAGAGAATCCGCAGCATCGCGCCCGCGCCGCTGAAGCGGTGAGTGAAGCAGCCGGCCTGGATCGCCTCCGGTTGGTTCTCGATCATGGTCAAGCCGTCGTTGGGTAGCAGCGTGTCGGCGTGCAGGAACAGCAGCCACTCGCCGCGGGCAACGTCGGCGCCGGCATTCATCTGCGTTCCGCGGCCGCGGTCGGTCCGAAGAAGTCGCAGGCGACGGTCGCGGGCCGAGGTCTCCTCGACGATCTGTCGGGTGCGGTCGACGCTGCCGCCGTCGACCACGATGACCTCGGAATCAACGGGTTGAACGAGGATGGCGGCGAGGGTTGCGGGAAGCGCCCGCTCCTCGTTGAGAGCCGGGATGATGATGCTGATCAAGGAGGCGATTTTACTCCATTGAGAGACCAATCATATTTCAGATAGCGCAGCTCGAAGAGGTCGTCGCGGAGCGCGGCGGCGACCTCCTCGTCATCGACAAAGGGCGCGATGTAGCGTGGGACGCTTCCAGCGGCGGTCTCGAAGTCCTCCGCGAACCACTTGAATATCTTCGAGACGCGGGCCACGCCCGAGTCGAGATCGTAGCTGTTCTTGGCGCTGTCATTGAGGAAGAGTCGGGCGTTGTCGTCGAGCTGCTCGTCAAGCTTCTGCGGGACGTAGGCCTCACTGCGAAGGGGCGGGCACGAGGCCGACGCGCAGACGATGGCGAAGTGGATGCGAGGCTCTTCGAGCGTGCGGATGTGCTCGTTCTCGAAGGCGTGGAGGCTCAGCAACTCGCCGGCAACGGTGTACTTGTCGCGGTAGAAGAAGCGCAATCGGCCGAAGGAGGAGGCTGGCGAGTGGCCGTCGAGGATCCCCTTCACCGCGAGCACGTTGTAGGCGTTGATCGAAAATGCCAACAGGGACCGGCGGTCGTGGCCCGCGAGATCGGCCTTCGCGATGTCGGCGACGGTGGCGGTGAATCCGGGGTCGGCCGCAATCCCGTCGTAGTCGACCCGGCCGTCCATCACATTCTCATGCAGAATGGCATCCCACCGCGTCCAGTCGATAACGGCCTCGAGACTCTGCGCGGACGCGATTGTTCCACCGCATGCGAGGACCGAAGTTAAGAAAACGGCGGTCATTTTGATCATCGTCCAGATCTCCCTCGAATACATAGTTCGCACGCGAGCCCTCTCTGGTTTCATTCTCGTGGCGGTCACCAGCCTCAGCCACCCTCCGCAGCCGAGTTCGCCTTGTGGGGCAGCCGTCCCGGCTGCCATGCGATGGTTCGTGAATGGATGTCTCTTGCCGGCGCAGACGGCAGGCGAGACGCCTGCCCCACAAGGGCTCCAGGACGTGTTTGTGGTGCGGGCGTCCCGCCCGCACATGTCGGCGTTCGAGAAACGGCATTGGGGTGAGTATCCTGGAGCCATGAAGCGAGTCGGCGCGGTCATCCTGATCCTGGGAATCGTGGGCTGCGCGAGCGGCCGTCGCACCGGCGACACCGAGGTCGCGCCGCACGGCTGGCCGGTGGCCCGTCATTCGGCTGTCGTGACCTCTGAGTTCGGCGCGACGCGCGGACGTTCTCGGCACCAGGGAATCGATCTGGCGGCGCCGGCCGGCACGCCGGTGACCGCAACCGCGGACGGCGTGGTCAGCTTCGCAGGGCGCTCGGGTGATTTCGGCCGGTTGGTGGTCGTCGACCACGGCGGTGGGTGGCAGACCCGCTACGCCCACCTCAAACGCATCAAGGTGAAGGAAGGGAAGAAGGTCGACAGGGGAGATGTGATCGGCACCGTCGGCAAGAGCGGCAACGCGACCGGCAACCACCTCCACTACGAGGTGCGGCGCCACGGCCGACCCGTCAATCCGAGACCGTACCTCGGCTAGTTCTCGTCCAGAAACGGCGCTTTTTGGCAATTTCGTCGTCAGACTGCGGATTCCCTTATGCGGCGTACTCGAGTACGCCTCCAAGGAAATCCTTGTCTTCCTAGAACTTGCACAAAAATCGCTCGTTTCTGCA
>JAIVTZ010000433.1:0-3925 GCA_049188105.1 Deltaproteobacteria bacterium
AACCTGATCCCTGTCGACAATCCTCTCCTACCTCCTGGGGGTCCTGCCGATCGCCATCGTCGTCCTCTTTCAGCAGGAGATCCGCAGGATGCTGACGGCGTTCGGCTCGACGACTATCTTCCGCTGGGGCCGCCGGCCCGAGGAGGGGCCGGTGATCATCAACGAGCTCGCGCTGGTCGCACAGGCGCTGGCGTCAAAGCGCATCGGCTCTCTGATCGTCATCGAACGCCGGGACTCTCTCACCGCCTGGATCGACACCGGGATCCCGCTCGAGGCACGCTTCTCGTACGATCTGATGCTCAATATCTTCATCCCGGGGACGCCGCTCCACGACGGCGCCGTGATGATCCGCGGCGGGCAGATCGTCGCCGCCTCGTGCTTTCTGCCCCTGACCACCAGCCACGAGCTCTCCTCCGAGCTCGGCACCCGTCATCGAGCCGCAATCGGGCTCACCGAGGAAACCGACGCCCTGGTGATCGTCGTCTCCGAAGAAACGGGAACCATCTCGCTCGCGGTCGAAGGACAGCTGCTCCGCCCCCTCGACGAGACGACCCTCCGCAATGCTCTCGCCGAGCAACTGTTTCAGATGCACCCGTTCGAGGAGGTGCAGGCGTGACGCTCCGACCGAGGTATCCGGTCCAGTTTCTGGTGGCGTTGACCGCCGCCTTTCTGCTCTGGTATGCCCTGGCCGCCCAGCGCAGCGAGAATATCTCGGTGCGAGGCGTCAAGGCCCGGCTGACGCTGGTCAACATTCCGGACAATCTCGTCGTGACCTCGAGCGTGCCGGACACGGTCTCTCTGCAGCTCCGCGGCCCCCTGACCCGAACCCTGGACTCGAGGAACCCGCCGGAGGTCCTCCTCGATCTCTCGGACGCTCGACCCGGGATCAACTCCTACCCCATCAACGCGAGCGACATCCCGTTGCCCGCCGAGGTGGACGTGGTCAGCGTCGACCCGCCGGCGATCACTCTCGAGCTGGAGCGCCAGGCTGCGCGGCTGGTTCCGATCCGGCCGCTGATCGATGGCGAACCGGCCCCCGGGTTTGTCCTCGGCGAGGTGCTTGTCGTGCCCTGGGAGTACACGGTCGAGGGGCCCGAGAGCCTCATCCTGGCCCTCGAGTCGGTCGGAACGAGCCCGGTTTCGATCGAAGGGGCGGCCGGTCCCGTGGAGGCCGTAGTCCAACCGGCTCTGCCCAATCCACAGCTGCGGGCGCTCGGTGTAGGGCCGATCCAGGTGATCGTGGATATCGTTCCGGAAGCAGTCCCAGAGGAGGAAGATGTTACCGATTGACGATAGGGTATTAGGTATTGGGTATTAGGTATTGGGTATTAGGTATTAGGTAGCCGCTAATTGGTAACAGCCAACTGCTTTTTGGCGCTGGAATAAGGAAGGAAATTGGAAACTCTCTTTGGAACCGATGGCATTCGCGGACGCGCTTTCGAGCCGCCGCTGGACGAGGACACCATCCGCCGTCTCGGCGCTGCACTTGCGGCGGGTCTGGTCGAGGAGTGCTCCGAAGCTCACATCCTTCTCGCCGGGGACACCCGAATCTCAACCCTTTCTCTCGCCGAGTGGCTGGCCTCGAGCTTTCAGGCGGCAGGGGGAAAGGTGACCTGGGCGGGCGTGCTGCCGACGCCGGCAGTTTCGCGCCTCCTGGGCCACGGGGACTGTACGGCGGGGGTTGTCATCTCAGCTTCTCACAACCCCGCCCAGGACAACGGCATCAAGATCCTCGCTCCGGGCGGGGAAAAGCTGGCCGACGAGCGCGAACGTCACCTCGAGGCGAGCATCCCGGAAAGCCCCATCAAGATCGGACCTGGGTTGCCGCCGATCGATGAATCGCTCGCCGAGCACTATATTGATCTGCTGGTGGCGAGCCATCTCACCAAGAACCCACTGTCGGGGCTTCACATCGTGGTGGATGCGGCCAATGGCGCTGCGTCGGGAATCGCCCGCCCGTTCCTCGAGCGACTCGGCGCCAGGGTCACGGCCATCGCCTCCGAACCGGACGGCCACAACATCAACGCGGACTGCGGCGCCACCGCTCCGGACAGGCTCGCTCGCACGGTGACCAAGCTCGGCGCCGACGCCGGGCTCGCCCTCGACGGTGATGCCGATCGAGCCGTGCTGGTGGACGAATCCGGTTCGATACTGGATGGAGACGACATCCTGCTGGCGTGGGCCCGTACACTTCGCGCCAATTCCCAGCTACCCGGCGGACGGGTGGTAGCGACGGTGATGAGCAACTTCGGTCTTGAAAGCGTGTTGCGCGACGAGGGCATGGAGCTCATCCGCTGTCCGGTCGGCGACCGTGCGGTGTGGTTGGCGATGACCGAGCACGGCGCCGCCCTCGGCGGAGAGCAGTCCGGGCACATTATCTGTTCCCACTACGGTGCTTCCGGGGACGGCCTCTTGACCGGCTCACACCTGCTCGCGATCGCGGCCGACCGCGGAGTCCCGGTTTCCGAGCTCTCAGGCCTCGAGAGATTGCCGCAGATCCTGGTCAACGTCGCCGTGGCGAGGAAGCAACCGTTCGAGGAGCTGCCGCGGGTCTCGAGAGAGCTGGCCCATGCCCACGAGAGCCTCGACAACAGGGGTCGCATCCTCCTGCGCTACTCGGGCACCGAGCCCGTGGCGAGGGTGATGATCGAGGGCGAGGACGCGGACAAGATTCAAAACCTGGCCGACCGCATCGCCGAGGCGATCCGGTCGGAGTTGGGCTGACCTGATTCCCTGAGGCCAGTTTTGAGTTCTTAGTTTTGAGTTTTGAGTTATCCCCCGCCCGCCTCCTGAATCCAAGAGAATGGCCGGTAACCAGCCCGCCACAATTGGCGGGGCACAATAGCGGGGGTGAGCCGCGACGCCCGTAGGGCGTCAGTAACTCAAAACTCAAAACTCAAAACTCATAACTCGGATTCTTCTTCCGAGCTCCCCTGCTCAATTCCCGCCGAGTCGTACCATCTCGATGATCCCCCGCGCGACGCGGTCGGATTCCTCCAGGGGCAGCAGATGGCCGCAGCCCTCGAACACCTCGAGGCGGGCGCCGGGAATGGCGGCAGCCGCTTCCTCGGCCCAGGCGCGGAAGCCCGGCATCTCGCGGTCGCCGGCGAGAACGAGGGTCGGCTGTTCGATCTCGGCAAGACGGTCGGGCACAGCCCATGATCGTTTGACCGCATCCCGCTCGGTGGCCAGGTACTCCGCCCCGGGGAAGTCACGCGTGATTCTCTCCGCCGCCTCACGAATGCCGGCCTTGGAAAAGGAAAACTCGAACAGAGGGCTTTCGGCCCACGGTCCGGCCATGGCCGCGGCGATACCGTCGGCCCGAGCGACCCGCGCCACCTGCTTGAGGTTTTCCATGAACGCCGGTTCGAATGCTCGGTCGGGCATCACCGGCGACATCAGCAGCAGAGATCCCACCCGACCGGCCATCGTCAGGGCCATCTCGAGCGCGATGCCGCCGCCGACCGAGTAACCGACCACGGTCGCCGAATCGACACCGGCATCGTCGAGCACCGCCGCCATGTCGGCGGCGTGGTCGATCCAGTGATACCCGGAGTCGGGCCGGGTGCTCCGGCCGTGCCCGCGGAGATCGGGCCGGACCACCCTGATCCCGGCCTCGCGAAGTCCCGGCATCACCAGATCCCAGATGCGCCGGTCCTGGGTGTGGCCGTGGATCAGGAGCACCGGCGCACCGGCGCCTTCGTCCTCGTAATAGAGCGTCACGTCATCGCGAGTTACCTCGGGCATCGAAACCCCCTTGCAGACGGTTGCCTGATTGTAGACCGGTTGGATTTCGAATTTCGAATTTCGAATTTCGAATTTGCCGTCCCCAAGCTCCTATCCAGAGCCCGGAGCCCCCAGTCGGCGTGGCGCTGTCGTGGAGGGCCTCGTTGCGAGGAAGGCATTAGGTATTAGGTATTAGGTG
>JAIVTZ010000434.1:0-3911 GCA_049188105.1 Deltaproteobacteria bacterium
ACTTCCACTCGGTCACCGAAAAGGTCTGCGGCGTTGTCGAGTGCCCGCAACCGAAGATCTGGTGGGTCGCGTTCGCGATCTCGTCGAGCCTGACCCTCGTCTTGCTGGCCATGATCGCCTATCTCGTCACCACGGGAATCGGGGTCTGGGGCCTGATGATCCCGGTCGGCTGGGGCTACGCAATCGTCAACTTCGTCTTCTGGGTCGGCATCGGGCATGCGGGCACCTTGATCTCGGCCATTCTCTTCCTCTTCCGGCAACGTTGGCGCACCAGCATCAACCGCTTTGCGGAGGGCATGACCATCTTTGCGGTCATGTGCGCCGGGATCTTCCCCGGCATCCACGTCGGCCGCATTTGGTTCGCCTACTGGCTGGCGCCGATTCCAAACCAGATGAGCATGTGGCCCAACTTCCGCTCGCCCCTGCTGTGGGATGTGTTCGCGGTCGGCACCTATGCGACGGTGTCGCTGCTCTTTTGGTACATGGGGATGATCCCGGATCTGGCGACCCTTCGCGATCGCGCGACGACCAAGATCCGCTATTACGCCTACGGCCTCCTCAGCCTCGGCTGGCGATCCTCGAACCGCCACTGGCACCGCTTCGAGTTCGCCTACCTCTTGCTGGCGGCGTTGGCCACACCGCTGGTGCTGTCGGTGCACTCGGTAGTGAGCTTCGACTTCGCGGTCTCGATCATGCCCGGCTGGCACACCACCATCTTCCCGCCCTACTTCGTCGCCGGCGCCATCTTCTCCGGCTTTGCCATGGTGGTGACGCTGGTCATCCCGGTTCGCAAGATCTATGGCCTCCAGGAGATCATCACCACCCGCCACCTCGACAACATGGCCAAGATCATGCTCGCCACCAGCTCAATGGTCGGCTTTGCCTACTCGACCGAGTTCTTCGTCGCCTGGTACTCCGGCAACACGTATGAGGCCTTCACCTTCATGAACCGCGCCTTCGGCCCGTACGCCTGGGCCTACTGGACGATGGTCACCTGCAACGTGGTCGTGCCGCAGGTATTTTGGATGAAGAGGTTCCGTACCAACACCATCCTGCTGTGGATCGCAGCGGTGCTGATCAACGTGGGCATGTGGTTCGAGCGCTTCGTGATCGTGGTCAGCTCGCTGAGCCGCGACTATCTGCCGACGAGCTGGGGCTATTACCGGCCGTCGATCGTCGACATCCTGACCTTTCTCGGAAGTTTCGGACTCTTCTTCACGTTCTTCCTGCTCTTTATCCGCTTTCTGCCGATCGTCGGGATGGCGGAGGTCAAGGGCGTGATGCCGCAGGCCCACCTCGATCGACCCGGCCACCGGGGCCACGGTGATTACCACGGCGATATCTCCGGAACGGAGGTGCTGTCGTGAGCAACGGCGCCGAAAACGCAGGGCTCTACGGGTACCTGGCGAGGTTCGATCTGGTGGACGAGTTCCTGGCCGCGGCCACCCGGGTGCGCGATGCCGGTTACACCCGCTGGGACGCCCATTCTCCGTTCGTGATCCACGGTCTCGATGCCGCCATGGGTGTGAAGAAGACTGTACTGCCGTACATCGTGTTCGCCGCCGGTCTCACGGGCGCGGCGGCCGGGATCCTCCTCCAGTGGTGGACCAACGCATTCGACTACCCGTTCCTGATCAGCGGCAAACCGCTCTTTTCGCTGCCCGCCAACATCCCGGTGGCTTTCGAAACGACCATCCTCTTTGCGGCCATCAGCGCGCTGATCGGCATGTTGGCCCTCAACCGGCTGCCGCAGCTCTACCACCCGCTCTTCACCAACCGCTCCTTCAAACGGGCCACCGACGACCGTTTCTTTATTTCCATCGAGGCCGCGGACCCGCTGTTTGACCCGATAACGACCCGCGAGCTGCTGGAGTCGATCTCCGGGCGGCCGATCGAGGAAATCGAGGTCCACCCATGAAGCTGCCGCGTTGGATGCTGTACCTCGTGATGATATCGATCGCTCTGTCGTTGGTGCCGATTGCCTTCATCATGCGCGCCCGCACGACGACCTCGTCGAAACCACGCATCCACCTCATCCAGGACATGGACAACCAACCCAGATACGACACCCAATCGCGCAACCCGCTCTTTGCCGACCGCAGGGCGATGCGGCCTCCAGTTGCCGGAACGGTGGCGCGCGGCGCCTTCGCCGCGGACCAGGCTCTGGCCACCGGCAGGATCGGCGAGGACTGGGTGGAGGTGATCCCGGTTGAGCTGACCGCGGGTGTACTGCAGCGGGGTCGCGAGCGGTACGAAATCTTCTGCTCTCCGTGCCATGGACTCGTCGGTTTTGGGGACGGGATGGTGGCCAAGAGGGCCGACGAGCTGATGGAGGGCACCTGGACGCCGCCGACCTCCTTCCACACCGACCTTCTGCGCCAACGTCCCGACGGCCACATCTTCAACACGATCTCGAACGGCATTCGCAACATGCCGGCGTACGGCCCGCAGATTCCGGTGGCGGACCGCTGGGCCATCGTCGCCTATGTGAGGGCCCTCCAGCGGAGCCAGAACGCGACGGTCGACGACGTTCCGATAGAGATCCGGGCACAACTGCGATAGCGAGGCGCACATGCAGGGCAACGTACTGGACATCACCACCGAGAAACGGCACCTCAACGGGGTCATGGGCCCTGCCTTGATCGTCTGCGCCGTGATGGCGGTGATCGGTATCGGTGGCTCGCTCATTCTCGCCAACACCACCGAACATGGTGTCGAGCATCTGCTCGAGACCTACCTCGTGAGCTTTTCGTTCTTCCTCGCGATCTCTCTCGGCGCCTTGTTCTTCGTCCTCCTCCAGCATTGCACCCGTGCCGGGTGGAGCGTGGTGATACGCCGGGTGTCCGAAGCGGTGGCGAGCAACGTGTGGGTGATGGCGTTACTCGCGATTCCGGTCGTGTACGGGATCCCACATTTGTACCACTGGGCGGACGCCGGGGCGATCGCCCACGACCCGTTGCTGGCGGCCAAGGCAGGCTACCTCAACCCGACCTTTTTCGTCGTTCGTCTCGTCATCTACTTCCTGATCTGGGGCGGCATGGCGAGCTTCCTCCACCGCACCTCGGTCGCCCAGGACGCGAGCGGGGACCCCCGATTGACCTTGCGAATGGAGCGGTTGAGCGCACCCGGGATGCTTCTCTTCGCGTTGACGATCAACTTCGCGGCCTTCGATCTCCTGATGTCCCTCGACCCCCACTGGTTCTCGACCATCTTCGGGGTCTACTACTTCTCGGTGGCGATTGTGGCCTTCCTCGCGGTGATGCCGAAGATTCTCTATGCGCTGCAGATGCGCGGCGTGCTTCCGAACGCGATCACGGTCGAGCACTATCACGATATCGGCAAGCTGCTCTTCGGATTCCTCGTCTTCTGGGCCTACATCGCCTTTTCCCAGTACATGCTCATCTGGTACGCCAACCTCCCGGAGGAGACCGAGTGGTTCCTCAAGCGGCAGACCGGAGGGTGGGCGACCGTCAGCCTCATCCTCATCTTCGGTCATTTCGTGCTGCCCTTCGTGCTCCTGGTCTCGAGGAAGATCAAACGCCGGCCCCTGCTGCTGGCGATCACCGGCGGTTACGTGGCGGCCATGGTTTGGATCGACGTTTTTTGGCTGGTGATCCCGGAGTTCAGCCCGGGCGTGGCGCGGTTCGGTCTCCTCGACGTTCTGTGCTTCCTGGGCATGAACGGGATCTACTCGGCGGCGCTGCTGCTGCGGCTGAGAAGGCACTCGGTGATCCCGGAGAAGGACCCAAGGCTCGAAGAGAGCCTGGCGTTCGAGAACGCGTAATAGAGTTAAGAGTTAAGAGTTGAGAGTTGAGAGTTGAGAGTTGAGAGTTGAGAGTTGAGAGTTGAGAGTTAAGAGTTGAGAGTTTTGAGGTTTGAGTTATGAGTTTTGAGTTAGCCACCATTCAACC
>JAIVTZ010000435.1:0-3902 GCA_049188105.1 Deltaproteobacteria bacterium
GGCGGCGCGGCTCAGATTCCGGCCGATCCTCATGACCGCCTTTTCGTTCATCCTCGGCGTCATGCCGCTGCTCTTCGCCTCCGGCGCCGGCGCCGCCAGTCGTGTCTCCCTCGGCACCGCGGTCTTCGGCGGCATGGTCTTTGCCACCTTCTTCGGCATCTTCGTCATCCCGTGGCTCTACTACGTGGTGCAGTCGCTGAGCGATAAGATGGGCGGCAAAAAGGCATCTGCGCCGGTACCCGAGCCCGCAACCGCGAGCCCGAAGCCGTGATCACGGTCCCATAGGGTGCGGATGCTGGATGCTGGATGCGGCAAGAGTATCAGGCAAACGTGGGTGGGCGGCGGATCCAGAATCCAGAATCTAGTATCCAGTATCGGGCGGGACATGCCGTCTCGAATACGCTAAAATTCTGTCAGAAATGGGAGTTCACATGACAACTCTCGAAGAACGAAGCCGACTACGTCGGCAGAGCATCGTCACCCACAGCGCTCGCTCCCACGAAGATGCCGAGGCGTGGGATCTCGAGTTTTGGCAGCGCCACACACCCGAGGAACGCCTGTCGGCCCTGGTCGCCATCCACCGCGAGGTGGAATTGGTTGAAACCGCTCGCGAGGAGCCGTGAATCGTGGACACGATCCATGATTTCGAGGACATGCTCGAGCTCCTCGACCGGCATCGGGTGCGCTACCTGATCATCGGCGGCCTCGCCTTCATCTACCACGCAAAACCCCGCTACACGAAGGACATGGATCTCTGGCTCGACTCGGAGCCCAAAAACGTCGAACGGGCAAACATCGCTCTTTCCGAGTTCGGAAGCCCGCAGCTCCTCGACCCGGCAGATCCCGACGAGATCCTGCAGCTCGGCGCCGGTCCGAACCGGATCGATCTCCTTCGCGAAACCGTCGACCTCGAGTTCGCCGAAGCATGGGATCGCCGGATAGAAGGGATCTATGGCCGAGCGCGAGCCAACTGGATCGATCTCGACAGCCTGATCGCCATCAAGAGCCGCATCGACCACCCCCGCCATCGTGAAGATGTACGGATTCTGCGGCTTGTGCGCGACCGTCGCGGAAATGATTGACGACGAGGCTCGCCGATCTGGCCCGCATATTTCACCAGCGTCCGGCTGCGGCCGGCGATACCCTGCAACCCGGTGGAGTATCCGGGATGTGGCATTATTGCGTCCCCGTGAGCAGGGCCCGGAGAGTTACCTGGAACATGGCGATCGCACGAAGTTGAGCCGGCAGCCCGTCGACGAGGACAGGCTGTCGGGAGCGATCGAACGCGCTCGGAGCGCGCTCCTCGAGCAGCAGCGCGGCGACGGCCACTGGTGCTACGAGCTCGAGGCTGATTGCACGATCCCCGCCGAGTATGTGCTGATGCTCCGCTACCTGGGCGAGGAGCAGCAGGAACTCGAGGCAAAGATCGCCAACTACCTGCGTTCCCGACAGGAGGAGCACGGTGGATGGCCCCTCTACACAGGCGGCTCCCTCGACGTCAGTTGCTCGGTCAAGGTCTATTACGCCCTCAAGCTGATCGGCGATGACCCGGCGGAACCCCACATGCGCCGCGCGCGGAACGCGATCTTGTCCGCCGGCGGTGCGGCGCGGTCAAACGTGTTTACCCGGATCATGCTCGCGATCTTCGAGCAGGTTCCGTGGCGGGCGGTGCCGTTCATTCCACCTGAGATCATGCTGCTTCCGAAGGCCTCACCCTTTCACATCTCCAAGATCTCTTATTGGTCTCGCACCGTCATGGTGCCGTTGCTGGTGATCTATGCCAGCAAGGCACGGGCCGAGAACCCGCAGGGCATCGGCGTTGGCGAGCTTTTTACCAGTCACCCGGAGCTGGAGCTCGACTACTTCAGGGCCCGGTCGCCGCTCAACCGCACAATTCTGGCGATCGAGCGCGCCGGCCGACTGTGCGAGCCGCAGATACCGGTTGCTATCCGCGCACGGGCGATGGCCAGGGCGGACGAGTGGATCACGGCGCGATGCGCAGGCGAGGGAGGCCTCGGCGCCATCTTCCCGGCGATGGTCAACGCCTACATGGCCTTCCTCCTCCTGGGTTACGACGCCGAGGATGAGCTGGTGACGAAAACGCGACGGGCCATCGACGATCTTCTGGTCGTCGATGGGGACTCGGCCTACTGCCAGCCGTGCGTGTCACCGGTGTGGGATACAGGGCTCGCCTGTTTGGCGCTGCTCGAGGAGTCGCCCGACCGAAATTCAGAGCCGTTGCGGCGCGCCCTCGATTGGCTGCAGGATCGCCAGCTCGATGAAGAGGCCGGTGACTGGCGCGAAGCCCATCCCGATCTCGAGGGTGGCGGTTGGGCATTTCAGTACGAGAATGCGTACTATCCGGATCTCGACGACACCGCGGTCGTGGCGTGGGCGATGCATGACACCAAGCTCCGAGATCGTTACGAGGGGCCGATCCGCCGCGCCGCTGACTGGCTGCGCGGCATGCAATCGGCCAACGGGGGCTTTGCCGCCTTCGACTCCGACAACAACCACGACTACCTCAACGAGATCCCGTTCGCCGACCACGGCGCGCTGCTCGACCCGCCCACCAGCGATGTCACCGCCCGCTGCGTCGCATTCTTTGGCCAGCTCGACCGTGCCGAGGATCGGTCGTGTCTCGACCGAGCTCTCGCCTTCCTGCGCTCCGAGCAGGAGGCTGACGGCTCCTGGTTCGGCCGTTGGGGCACCAATTACATCTACGGCACGTGGTCGGTGCTGTCGGCGCTGGAGCTCGTTCCCGCCGCCGAGTGCGATGACATCGTCAGGCGCGGGGCTGTCTGGCTCAAGTCGGTCCAACACGGTGACGGAGGCTGGGGCGAGGGCAACGACAGCTACCTGGATGCCGGGCGAGGCTGCGGGGTAGATCCCAGCACTGCCTTTCAGACCGCGTGGGCGTTGCTCGGTCTGATGGCCGCGGGCGAGGGCCACTCGGACCAGGTCCGGTGGGGGATCGAGTATCTCGTGGGTCGCCAGGAGGCCGATGGGTCGTGGCGCGACCCATGGTTCACGGCGCCCGGCTTTCCGAGGGTGTTTTATCTGAAGTACCACGGCTACAACCAGTTCTTCCCGCTGTGGGCGCTGGCCAGGTACCGAAACCTAACGGAGGCGCCCTGAAGAGACTCGGCATCGTCACCGCCATGCCGCTCGAGCGAAGCTGGCTGACCTCGACTCCAGGCGGCGCCCGCCCCGCGGTCGAGGTGTGCGGCGTCGGTGCGGCGGGCGCACGGCGGGCGGCCGAGCGGCTCGTGGACCTCGGGGTCAACGCGCTGGCAAGCTGGGGAATGGCGGCCGGTCTCGATCCACATTTGGCGCCCGGCGCCGTCGTCATCCCAGCCCGGGTGATCGGATCGCGGCTTCACGGCTACACCCCCGACATCCTTTGGCGGCGGCGACTGCTGGAACGCCTCGGCCATGCCGTCACGGTCTGTGGCGACCCGCTTGCCGACGCGCCGAAAATTCTTGATACCGGCGACGCCAAGGCTGCGGTCTTCGAACGCACCGGTGCGGCGGCCGCCGACATGGAGAGCGCGGCGGTGGCAGAGGTCGCAGCGGAACATGAGCTGCCGCTGCTCGTCATCCGGGTCATCCTGGACACGGCGACAGTCACCCTGCCCGGCGGTCTCGGCCGCGTCATCGATGAAACCGGCCGGGTGCGGGTGCCGCAGCTCATAATCCGGACTGTCCTCGACCCCCGGGATTGGCCGCGGTGGCCGGATCTCGTGCGGTCATTCCTCGCCGCCCGTCACGCCATGAGAACGGTGTGGTCGCTGACAGCGCCGGATCTGGCACTCTCAGACGAACCCGCTGCGGAGCGATCTGCCGGGGATGACTGTCACGCCTAAGATGAGCGGTTCTGCCGGAAGAGATGTGCCCAGGTC
>JAIVTZ010000436.1:0-3892 GCA_049188105.1 Deltaproteobacteria bacterium
AAAGCGCAGGCCGGAGGGCAGGGGAACTGTGACGATCGCTTGCGATCGGAATCGTTCCCCTGCCCTCCGGTTCCCGGCCGTCGTCCGACGGCCGGAACCTCGCCGGTGCTGAATCTCGACCGCGCGCTCTCGGCGCCCCTGACAATATCTGCGTCTATCTGCGTTATCTGCGGTTTCCTCGCGTACGTGGCTTTGTGATGGCTTCGTGTCTTTGTGTCTTTGTGTTTCAATCCGAGCTCCGCTCAAGCAGGATCAGTAAGGAACTTGCGGATGAGGGGGATGATCTCCTCCGAGGCGTCCTCGAGGATGTAGTGGCCGCAGTCGGGGAAGCGGTGAACCTCGGCGTCGGGATAGATGCGCAGCCACTCTTCGAGGAAGTGGCGATCGAAGACGAAGTCCTTGTCCCCCCAGCACACCAGCACGGGACGATCCGAGAGCTCGTCCAGCCGGGCTGCGGTGTCGGAGACGATGTCGTATCCGCGCTCTCCGGGTCGCAGCGGGATATCCTGCACGAAGCGCAGGGTGGCGATGCGTTCGCGCCAGCTGTCGTAGGGAGCGCAGTAGGCATCGCGGACCTCCTTCGACAGCCTCTTCCGGGTGCAGCCAAACAACGCCGCGCCGCGGGCAAACCCGTTGAATCCGCGCACCATCAGCGGACCCAGCGGAGTATCCCTGACCACCCAAAGCTGCCACGGAAGACGCTTCGTCTTCGGGAGATGAAACGCCGCGGTGTTGAGGATCACCAGGCGCTTGATCCGCTCCGGGTTCCGTACCGCCCACCCGAGACCGATCATCCCCCCCCAATCGTGGACTACGAGGTTGATTCCCGTGAGATCGAGATCATCCATCAGCGTCCCGAAATCATCGATTCGCCGGCTCAGGGTGTAGTCGTAGTCATCGTCGGACGGCTTGTCCGAAAGCCCGCATCCGATGTGATCCGGCACCACCACTCGGAAATCACTCCGCAGGTCCTTGACCAGATCCCGGTAATAGAAGGACCAGGTGGGGTTGCCGTGCACCGCCACCACCACCTCACCCTCACCCTCGTCGAGGTAGTGATAGCGAAGGCCGTCGAGGTCGAGCCAGTGCCTTTCGAAGCCATAGAGGTGATCTGAGATCTTCCGCATAGCCGATTCTGCTCAGGCGTCAGCGAATCGCTACCACACCAGCTCGGCCATCGTGCAGTTGAGACCGCTGCCGATACCCATCAGGGCGACCCGCTGCCCGCGCTCCAGGCGACCCGTGTCCTCGAGCTTCGAAAGTACGATTGGAACCCCCGCAGGCCCGATGTTCCCGAAGTCCGGGTAGATCCGGAAGACCTTCTGCAGGTCGATTCCGAGGAGACCGGCCAATTGCTCGGTGTGCGCCTTGCTGACCTGATGGAAGACGAAGTGGTCGATGGTGTCGGCGGTCCAGCCGAGCACCTCCGCCGCTTTTCCCCAGGTGTGAGCGGCAAGCTCCATACCGGCCACCAGGAGCTCCTTGGTCCTGGTCACCATGTGGTCGATGCTGCCCGCGCACAGACGACAGTGCTGGGTGGCGGCGATGCTGACGCTGCCCTTGAAGGGATGCCCCTCGGGTGCGAGGTCAGAGCGCCCGAGAACCATCGCTGCAGCGCCAGATCCAAGGGTCAGGGAGGCGAAATTCTCACGGAAGGTCGCCTCGTCGACATCGGGGTCAAGGAGCCGCGCGATCGTGGTCTCCGTTATTTGGCGGCTGGTTTCGGCATCGACCAGAATCCCGTAGTCCACCTGGCCGCGTTCAATCATGTTGCCGACCATATCCATGCCGTTGACAAAGGCGAGGCAGGCGTTGCCGAGGTCGAAGTTCAGGCAGGTCTCGGGAAGACCGAGGCTGTTGTGCACGATGCAGGCTGTGGACGGCTCGATGTAGTCGCGACACACCGACGTGTTGATCAGGATGCCCACCTTGGAACGGTCGATCCCCGCCTTCTCCAAGGCTTTCTCTCCGGCCTTCGCCGCCACCTCGCTCGGCATCACACCCTCGTCCCAAAACCTCCGCTCCATGATCCCTGACGCCTCGCGGATCAGGGCTTTTCGAACTCCTAGACGCTCCATCGTCGGGGCGAGCTCGCGCTCGATCTCCTCCGAGGGCATCCGGTGTGGCGCATCCACGTGGGCCACACTCAGAACCGAAACATTTTCGAACTTCATGGCGTCTCTCCAACATCAAATCGCATGCGGTGAATACCCTGACTACGCACCGGCGGCGGGAGCCTACCATCCCGCGGCGCGGCATGAAAAGGTGCGCCGCGGCATCACACCTTCACATCTATCCAGGAGCGTCCCCTCCAGATGAATGCGAAGACCAGCGACTGCAGTGCCCTGTAGCCGACCTGCGCCACCCAGACCGCGGTCAGCCCCATCCCGAGCACCGGACCCAGAAAATATGCGACCGGGAGGAAGAGGCCCCACTGGAGGCTCACCGAGACAACCATCACCAGTCGGCTCGCCCCGGCGCCCATCAATGCGTTGAGCAGCACGCCGCCCAGGGTGTCCCACGCCATGGTCGCGCCGAGGAGCCGCAGGGGGAACCGGGCGAGTGCGATCGTCTCCGGCTCGTGGAGAAAAATGCCGAGGATCAGATCCGGCACGATCACCCCGACGAGGGAGATTACGCCCACGATGACCATCGCCAAGCGGCTCACATCCCAACCCCACCTCACCGCGTCGTCGGGGTCGCCGCGACCCAGCGCCTGCCCCACCAGCGAGGCCGCCGCGAGACCGAAACCAACGCCGGGTAGGATCACGACCAGCAGCAGCTGAACGAGGACGTTCGACGCGGCCAGCTCGAGAGTCCCGATTCTGCCGATGATCCAGAAAAACGCGGTCAACCCGGCGGCAAAGAAGAAGCTCTGGAGACCGGCGGGGACCGACAGCCGCAGCATCGACACGATCGTCTTCCGGTCCACGAGCTTTCGCAGGAAACCGGATCCTCGCGCGTGGCGAAGTGCCAGATGGAAATAGATGGCCGTCCCCAGGAAACCGGAGACCGCGGTCCCGATGCCCGCTCCGGTGGCGCCAAGCGCCGGCAGGCCGAGGTGACCGAAGATCAGCAGCCAGTTAAGGATCACGTTGCAGACGTGCATGACCACGAGGGTCTGCAGGTACCTGCGCGACTGACCGATACCGTTCCAAAAGCCTCGAAACGCGAAGTTCATTCCCACGGCGACCATCCCGAGCAATCGCGCCCGGAGGTAGGGCACTCCCTGCGCCACCACCTCGGGATCGCTCACGAGCCACGGGAAGAGATCGTCGGCAACCGCGAAAAGAGCCAGCGACCAGGGAACGGCGATCACCACCGCCATCAACAGCCCCGCGTTGAGGGAGCAGGCAGTGTCGCCCCATCGCCCCTCGCCCACCCGCCGCGCGGCGATCGCCTGCACCCCGGCCGACAGCCCCATGACGAAGGCCATCGCCATGAAGTTGGCGAAGCTGCCCATCCCGACCGCGGCCAACGCGGCGGCGCCGAGCGTGCCGACCATCGCGGTGTCCACCAGGTTGAGGACGTTTTGCGACACCATCCCGCCGATAATCGGCAGGGCGAGCGCCAGAATGCGCCGGCGACGGTCACGGTCGAGCGTTTGCAAGACACCGAGAATACGCGACAATCGCCGAATGCGAACTAGTGTGACACCATGTCAAGAGTTCGATGAACAATAGCGGAGGATTCATGACCCCCTTCATTCGCATCACGACCGTCGCGACCGTCATCCTGGCGCTGGTTTCAGGCGCCGCTCTCGGACAGGAGGCTGAAACGCCGGCGAATGCCGCAGAAAGCCTCGCCAACCAGGCCATCGCGGATCTGGCTGCATGGAAGAACAAGTCGGCACGGAAGATCCTGCAAAAGGGGAAGGCGGAATACGGGTCGA
>JAIVTZ010000437.1:0-3883 GCA_049188105.1 Deltaproteobacteria bacterium
TCTCGTCGTGGCGTTTCAAACCGGCCACCCTCGAGGGCAAGCCGGTGGCGGTCTACTACCTCGTCACGGTTAGTTTTTCGGTTCAGTGATCACTGCTTCTCGAAAATGGGAGGGGATAAACCCCTCCCCTACAAAGAATTCCGTAGGGGCGGGGTTTATCCCCGCCCTCATGTTCGGATCACCATGGCGCCTCGGAAACGCCACGATATTCCTCGTTCACGCCCGATTTCCGCCCTCGGCCCACCTCATCGCCCCCGCAACTTGGGAGATGAAGGGAGGTCCCGATGAATCACGACGATCGGATCTTTGCTGTAGTGGGCGGGTGTGTGGTGTCGGCCGTGGCCTTGGCCGCGGTCGTGATGTGGCTTGGCACCGGCATCAACGTCGATGCCCCCCGGCGCGCCACGGTGGTGGTGAAGGAGCTGCCGGCGCCGACCCCGGCGACCTCTTCCGGGCGCGTCTCGCAAGCCATCGAGGCGAAGCTCTCGCAGATCGACGAGGAGGGGCCGCTCCGAGACGCGGTGGCGGCGCTTTCGTCCCATCCTCAGCTCGCGGCGTATCTCGTAAACGACCGCCTGCTGCGCCGCTTTGTCGGTGCGGTGGACGCGATTGCTGGTGGCTACAGCCCCCGTGACGAGATCGAGTTCATGCGGCCCTCACGACCCTTCGTGGTGCGCGAGGACGAGGGCCGGCTGGTGATTGCGGCCGGCAGCTACCACCGCTACGATGCGGCGGCCGAGGTCTTCACCTCCATCGACACCGACGGCGCTGTGGCGCTCTTGAAGCGGCTTGGACCGCGGCTGGAGGCCATTTATCAGGAGGTGGGCTGGGCAAGCGAGGATTTCGACAGCCGCCTGTGCGAGGCGGTCGACCACCTGCTCGAGGTGGAGGCGCCCTCTGTCCAGGTCGAGGTCGAGCAGCGCGCGATCGTCTACGCCTATGCCGAGGACCGGTTCGAGCGGCTCAGCGGCGCCCAGAAGCAGCTCCTGCGGATGGGGCCCGGCAACGCCCGCGCGGTCCAGACCAAGCTCAGAGAGCTCCGAACCGCCATCGGATGGCCGGAACCGGTTCCCGCTCCTGTGACGGCACCGCCGGCAAGAGCCGTGGTGATGAGTGCCGACGTGTCGGTCATGTCGCCCGCAGACCCGAGCGAGGAGAGAGCCGGCACGGCCACAGCCCCGTGACCTGAACTCAGACCCGGGGCGGGGAGGAATCCTCGTCCCGGGATTTCCGGCAGGCGGGACGCCTGCCGTGCGATGGAAATATAGAATCAAGTGTTGAGAGCCCCGGCTAGGCAACGGGCCACCGGTCAACAAATCCGAAATCCGAAATCCGAAATCCGAAATTTCGTGAAGCGGGTGTGCGGCATTCCGAATTCCGAATTCCGAATTCCGAATTCAAAACCCCTATCCCACAATCAACCGCCACACTGCCACCCACGCCGGCAGGGTCACGGTGCAGGCGAGGTAGGAGAAAAACATGGCGCTGCCGACCCGCCGCTCGTCGCCGCCGTAGGTCCTCACCTGGAGGACGAGCGCCACGGCGGGCGCCGCGGCCGACTCGATGATAAAGAACTCGGCGAGGAGGGGGTTGACGGCGTGCAGATGGGTCAGATGCAGCGCAAGAGCCGTGAGTGCGGGCAGCGCCAGCAGCTTGACCGACATCGCTCGCACCGCATCTGGAAAGCACGACCGGAGGTCGAAATCGATGCCGCCGAGGATAGCGCCGAGAACCACGGCGGCCACCGGCACGGCCGCCGTGCCGAGGAGATCCACCGCCCCCAGGAGCGATTTCGGGAGCAGCGTCCCGGCGCCGCTCAGGGAAACGGCAATGGCAATGAGATTGGCGAGCAGGGGAGGGGTGGCGAGATCGCGCCAGCTCGGTCGTGCGCCCGCGCCGCCGGTGATCAATACCTTCCCCAGGCTCCACAGAATCGGGTTGTAGCCGAGGATGAACAAAAAGACGTATACCGCGAAGGTGTCGAACCGATCGGGGAACAGCGCCAGCCCGATCGGCAACACGAGGTAGCCGGCGTTCTGCATGCCAGCGACCGGCAGCATGAATCGTTTCTCGGGGAGTTGGCCGGCGAATACCACAGCGCCCAGCCCCGTGCCGACCAATGCCATGACGACGCCGGCAAGCGGGAGCGTCCACCAACCGGGCTGGTTTCCGGGGTCGAGCGTCTGCACGATCTTGGCAAAGATGAGGCACGGCAGAAAGATGTTCACAGTGGCGCCGGAGAGCCCGTCGATGTGTTTCGGGCTGATGACCCTCCGGCGCACCATGACCCCGGAGGCGAAGATGATCAGGAAGATGACGGTCATCGCGGACACCGTTCCCGAAAAGGCGACTGAAAATGCTTCCATCACGGTCATCCGATGTCATCACATGTCGACACTGTAGACAAAGCTCGCCTTTGGCAGGCTCATGAAACCTCCAGGCCGGGGGGAGTTCCCGACAACTGCAGCATTATGCCAGGGTGTGGGCTGGGAATTGAGACGAAACAGGGAAGGCGGTGTCTGCGTACATCTCTCCAGCCGGAAAGGGGGGAACCATGAGATTCCGGCACCGCATATCAACCCGATGGGTGCGACACGCCGTGGCGCTTGCCGCGCTGTTGGCGCCGCTGGTCGTTGTCGCCCAGGAGCCCGTCAAGGTCCAGGCGACCCAGCGCTCCTTCAACGACTCCTACCGCCAGGAGGACTGGGAGCGGGCGATCGACCTCGGTCTCGAGCTCGTGAAGATGTTGCCCAATCGGCCGCTGGTACAGTACAACCTTGCCTGCGTCTATGCTCTGAGCGGCGACGGCGACTCGGCCGTTCATTGGCTCGGCCGGGCCGCGGCGAGCGGGTTTTCGAAGCTCTCCTTTCTTGATCAGGATCCTGATCTCGATATTGTTCGCGATCGGCGCGGCTTTGCCAGCGTCCGAGCGGTAGTCGTGGAGAACCACAGCCGGCGGCAGGGGGAGGTCCGGCAGATCGTCTCCGGTTTGCCGCCGCTCATCGTCGCGCCGGAGGCTCTCGATCTCGATCGGCCGGCACCGCTGATCATTGCCCTCCACGGGTACGGCGACCACGCCGAGAACTACCCGAGGTTGTGGGGCGGTGCGGCGGAACGGATGGGAGCGATCCTCGCCGTGCCCTTCGGTGCGAGGCGGGTCGGAAACGGTCGCGCGTGGGGAGACGTGGACGAGGCCGAGACTATTCTCGAGCTGACTCTGGAAGCGGTGAGAGAACGCTACGAGGTGGACGAGGAACAGATCGTCCTGACGGGCTTCTCTCAGGGCGGGTTCATGGCGATGGCGCTCGGTGTTCGCCACCCGGATCTCTTCGTTGGCGTGATTCCAATGGCCGGTGGCTACATCCCGGAGATCGACCTGCCCCCCGCCGCATCGGACGACGATCCCCGCTACTACTTCATGGTCGGCGCACGCGACCGGGCGGTGGACGAGGTGCGGCGAGCGGCGGGAGACTTCAAGGTGGCCGGCTACGAGGTCAAGCTGCGGGTGCTTCCGGGCACCGGACACACCTTCCCGCGAGCCACCAACCAGGAGCTCAGCAAGGCGTTGCGCTTCGTGCTCGACCGTTAGCCCGTATTTTTCACCATCTCGCTACACGACGTGGTGAGAAGTGCTCCACGAGCCGAGGCCGGCTTGACCCACCAGAAGCGGAGTGCGATCGAGCGCCGAAGGCGCGATAGATCCATTGCCTGGGGCGTCAGCCCACGCACCCGTTCGAACGTTTGCAGGTTGAACGTTAAAACGTTGCGGTGCCTGAGCGCCGAAGGCGCGACAGACTCATAGCCTGGGGCGTGAGCCCCAGGTACCAGGCGTCACAACACCCAGAAGCCCCCGAAAGGGGGCGACAGATTGCGGCTGCGGCGT
>JAIVTZ010000438.1:0-3879 GCA_049188105.1 Deltaproteobacteria bacterium
ATTGAGCAGGATCAAAAAGCTCAACTTGGACGAAATGTGAGCGGTGACCCACTCGAAGAGCCTCATGGGCACCTGCTGGTCGATCATGTAGTTCGTCGATGCCAGGGAAACGCCAAGGATGATCAGGATCCCACCGACGAGGATCATTGAGTCCCGCATCACCCCCGGCAATCGCCGAAGCGGAATATCTCGATAGATGAGGACCTCGACGATGAAGACGTAGACGACAGTCACGGCCGCCGCTTCGGATACTGCGAAGAACCCGCTGTAGACCCCACCCAAAACGATGACGGGGAGCGGAATCTCCCAGATCGACTCGCGAAGCGCCGCCACGACCTCGCGACGGTCGAACCGCTGCCGCGATTCGCGGGCGCGCACGATACCCCCTTCGCGAATGCAGTAGATCGAGAGCAGCAAGAGCATCAGCAGACCGGGCAGGATGCCGGCGACAAAGAGATCGTCTACCGACTGTTGGGCAATGATGCCGTAGAGGATCAACGGCAGCGAGGGTGCGAAGAGCAGCCCGAGGCTGCCGGAGGTGGTGATCAGACCGAGGTTGAACCGGTCACCATATCCCGCCGTGGCCAACGCCGGGTAGAGCAGCGCTCCCATGGCGATGATGGTCACCCCCGACGCACCGGTGAAGGCCGTGAACATGGCGCAGACAAAGAGCGCGACCACTGCAAGACCGCCCGGCATCCACCCGAGCAGGACGTTGGTGACCCTGACCAGACGTCGTGGGGCCTGGCTTTCACCGAGGAGGTAGCCGGCAAAGGTAAACAGCGGAATGGCGATCAGGACCGGGATCTCGGAGACCCTGAATATCTCCATCGGCACGACCATGAGGTCGATGTCCGAGCCCGCAAAGCCGATCAGCGCACCGGCCGCGATGATGGCGAACAGCGGCGCTCCGAGGATCGCGAGGAGAACCAGTGCGATGCCTACGAGGATCACGAGTCGTCCTCCCCGACGACGCTCACCTTCAAATGCCTGATCGCGAAGAGGAAGTACCGAATGGCAATGACGCCGAAGGCCACCGGCAAGATCGCCTCGCAGACCCACAGAGGTACGAAGGCGACCGCCGTCACACCGGCGGCCCGATCATCGAGCACGAGACGAAATGCGCTCCATGCAACCACCGCAGCAACAATTGCCGTGAAAAGATCGGTGACGACCCGTACTCGGGCCTTCCACAGCTTCGGCAGGAATCGTGACACGGCATCGATCGAGATTTGATTGTCGCTCCGGGTGGCCACCATCGCGCCGATCATTCCCACCCACAGCACGCCGACTCGAAGCATCGGACCCGCCCACAGAATGGCGTCGTCGAAGACGTTGCGAAGGATGATCTGGATGGCGGCGAGAATCACCATAGCAGCCAGTATCATCACCAGGAGAGCATCCTCGACGAGCGCGGTCGTTCGCAGAAGACGACTCACGACGGACGGACGGGTCGGCTCCATCGTCAATTGTCGGTCGTGTCAGCAGACTGCTGAGCCCGGTAGGCTTTCACGAGACTTTCGACCATCGCCATGGTCGCCGGGTCGTAGTCCCGTTGCGCGACCAGTTTTTTGGTAGCAGCGGCGGCGATTTCATCCCACTTTGCCCTCGTCTCCATCGTCGGGTCGACGAACTCCACACCTTGGTCGGCGAGCGCCTCGCGCGCCTCCTCATTGTCGCTGCGGCTCGTCGTGTCCAACGTCGTATTCGCCCGGCCCATCACCTCACGGACGATCTCCTGGTCTCCGGCGCTCATTCGATTGAATGCCTTCGCACTCACGACTGTCGTACCGCAAACATAGGTGATGGGAAGATCGGTCAGGTACTTGGCCTTGGTGAACCACTGCAGGGCGATGGCGCCGACGGGTGGCACCGCAACAGTGTCAATGAGCCCAGTTTGCAGACCCGTGAGAACATCCGAAATGGGTAGCGGCACCGGTGACAATCCAGCCGCCTCGACGATCGCGAGAGAGACCGGATCATCCTGCATCATCCAGGCCTTGCGGCCTTTGAGATCCTCGAAGGTCCGCGTGGGTTTGGCGGACATCAGATAGGTGAATCCGGTTTCGGTAAAACCGAACGCCACGAAGCCCTTTGTCTCGAGCCCGTCGATCAGGATCTGGTCCATCCGCTCGCGGACGTAGTCCACCTCTCCGAATGAGCGGAAGAGCAGCGGCAGGCTGTAGATCTCCAAATCCGGGTCGATATCGGCCAGGCTCCCGGCAAGAACCACGCCACCGTGAAGCTGTCCGATGCGGATCTTGCGGAGCACCGCCGAATCGGTACCCATCGTCCCGCCGGGATATAAACGGAAGCTGACGCGGCCATCGGTTCGTTCCTTGATCTCTTCGGCGGCTTTTTTCAGCTCCTTCATCCAAAGGGTTCCATCCGGAGCCATGGTGGCGATCTTCAGACGCAGCCCTTGTGCGCCCACCGCCGGAGCGATCAGCAGAGCGATGAGAAGAACAAATCGAGGTAGTTTCAACATGCATCAATCTCCAAAGTAGTCTTCTGAGGTCTCGAGCAACGCCACCGCTTCGCCCTGTGCGATGGTGTTGACGAGCGTCAGGCCGGGAGCCTCGGGATCGGCATCGATGACCTCGCGACACAGACGATCGTGTAGCTCCTGGTCGAAGACCATGCGTGCGTAGCTCCTGGCGAGCAGCACCTTGGCCATCAGATTTCGCCCCCCGGAAAGCTCGACCGCGCGCTCGAAGTCGGCCCTGCCTTCCTCCGGATGGCCACCCATGGCCTCGGGCAGAAGGGTGGCGAGGATCCCCAGGTAGAGATACGCCGCACCGTCTTCGTAGGTCTCGTCGAGGGCCACCACCCGCTGCATCATGGCGTCCACCCTCGCCTTGTCCGCAATGGCCTTCCAATCGCCCGTGTTCATCTGGATCCAGGTCGCCCATGCGGCGCCGCTTCCGTAGAGCACCGGCACCCGCTTGATCCCCATGCCGTTGATCACTGATTCGAAGTCGTCATACGGCGCCGACCAACTCCCGCAGGCCCGTTTGTCGCTCTGGCACAACGCCCGCCAGCCGTAGTCCCTACCCTTTTCGGCGAGCCTCACCGCCCGCTCGGGGTCGTCGACGAAGGCGCCGGCGTAGCTCGAGTAGAGACCTGCCCCGGCCAGGAGCAACTCGACGTTCTTGGGGTTGTTGGCAACCAGACCGTCAATCATGAGCAGGTAGGCCGGCGCCCCCTGGCGCACGGTCTCCGGGTCATTTTGCTCGAGGACGGCGGTCGTCAGGCTGTCGGCGAGGTTGCCGGCGGCCGACGAGACGATCGACGAGCAGCCGGCAGAGAACAGCAACATGACCACTGCGAAGGCAAGCCGCTCGATCGTCATGATTGTTCGCTCACTCTGGAACTCTCCTACGGAATGCGTTTCCGGAATCATTGGATTATAGAGCACCCGCAGCCCAAGATGAGCGGTTCTGTCGGAAGAGATGTGCGCTATTAGTCGGTGCTTCCGAACCCGCCGCGAAGAGGCCCTTCGTTTCCAAGCATCGCGGCGCGGGCCGTCGACGAGGCGGCGGAGGCCGACAGGTTGGTGATAACGGCGTTCCCCTCCCGATCTCGCATCATGCGCACCGGCTTTGCTCGATAGTTTCCAGCCACCCGGAACGGCCTCCCGGTGTAAAGGGTCAGGATCCGGGAGACATAGCTCCGGGTCTCGTTGTAGGGCGGGATGCCCCGATAGCGGGCAACCGCCCCCTCGCCGGCATTGTAGGCCGCGAGCGCGAGTTGGAGGTTGCCGGCGTAGCGGTCCACAAGCCGCGAGAACTCCTTCACCCCGGCGCGCAGGTTCTGTTCGGGATCGAACGGGTCCTCCACCTTGAGGCGGTCCGCCGTGCCGGGCATCAGCTGCATCAA
>JAIVTZ010000439.1:0-3876 GCA_049188105.1 Deltaproteobacteria bacterium
TCTGCGGTTTTCTCCGATGGGTGGCCTTTGTGCCTTTGTGTCTTCGTGTTTGCGATGTGGGTGGGTCCAGCTTCGTCGCCGAGCGGCTACGCCGTAACAAGCGGGCAGCTCTGTGTCTCTACGGCTGTTTGAGCTCGTAGCGGCGATATACTCCAGGTAATGAAACATTCCTTCACCGGCAGGTCGCCGCTGGTCAACTGGCTGCTCGCGCTCGCCGCGGTGGTGGTGTGCGGGCCGTGGCCGGGCTGGACGCCGCCACCGATCGCGGTGCTCGGAGTGTGTGGCGGCCTGTTGGCGCTCGCCCGCCCGCGGGGCCGCCAGCTCTGGCCGTGGTTGGCGGTGGCGATCGCGGTGGTGGTGGTGGTGTGGCCCGCGGCGGCCGAACCCGACACCGACCGATTGGCATTGCAGCTCGATGGCCACGGCCGCCAGATGCTGACGACCGCCGAGAAACTCGCCGGCGATCTCGAGCTCCTCAGTCTCTTTGGCGGCGGAGGCTCGTTTGTCGACCCGGCGCTTCCTTTTTCGGTCCTCGACCGGGCCGTACGCGGGGCGCGGGGCAGGACGATCTATCTCGCCGACGATCGCGGACGGGTGGTCGCCTGGGGCGGCGCAGGGAGCTTGTTCCCGCACGGTGTTCGCCCTCTCGGTTTGCGCCAGTGGGGCGTGGCGTGGTCGGTGGGCAGCGCCGATCTCTGGCTGCGAGAGCCGCTTCTCGTCGAGGGTCGGCTGGTCGGCGCTCTCATCGTTTCCGATAGCAGCCCTGTCGAGGCCGATCGCGTCTGGGGGATGCGAGCAGCGAGGGGTCGCAGCCTGGTCATCGGCCTTGACCGACCCGATACCGCGGTGGTGTCGGCGGCCGGCGTGCCGGGGGTCGAGCTGTCGGTCGGCGGCGTGCCGGCCGCATCTTCGTCCGGGCTCGATCCACGGTGGCTGGCGTGGCTGGTATTGGTCGTGGCGGCGCTGGTGTTCGAGCCAAAGGTGGCATGGGTCGTCGTCGCTGTCGGGGGCGGGTCGTTGGCGTCCGCCGCGGTCCCGGTATCGGACGCCGTGTTGGCGGTGACGGTGGTTGCCGCCGGGGCATCGATCGCCAGACTGGCACGGATAGCGCCGACGGCTTGGGCCCGTGCCCTGGTGGTTGCATCGTTGGCCGTCGCTGCCGGGTTGGCGGTCGTGGGCTGGCCCGCGGAGCGCTTCAGCTGGCTGCCCGGGCACCTGCTTCGACCCGGTTGGGGTGGTGTGTGGATGGTGGCCCTGGGGTGGTTGGTTGTCGGCTGGCCGAGCGTCTCCCGCGGTTCCTGGACCCTCGATCGGCGGTTACGCGTTTCGGCGGCGTTGGCCGTACTCGGCCTCGGGCTTTTCGTGGTGCGGATCCCGATCGAGCTCGATCGTGCCGGCGGTGCGGGCGGCGGAGTGGTTTTGCCTCGCGGTGACCTCGATATCGATTCTCTGGTGCCCGCGCCGGCCGCCGATTGTCGGTTGGAGGATCTCGCTGCGGTGTTGGCCGATCGCTGGCATCTCGCCGACTGGCAAACGCCCTCGGAGCTGAGGTTGATCGACGAAGCGGGTTACGAGGTTTCGAGTTGGGGCGATCTCGAGCCCGCCGGCGAAAACGTGCGGGTCGCGCGGCAGTGGGCGCTGGATGACCCGCCCGGGTTGTATCTCGAGCTGCTGGTGGCCACCGAGCCGTGGAGCCGGCTCAGGGACTGGCGCACCGGCGTTCCGCTGGACGAGGTGCGCAGTGGCGAAGTGTGGTTTGCGGCGCTCACCCGTTCCGGAGAGGTCGTGGCCAGCCTCCATCCGGAGATTCACGGCCTCGATGCCATGCAGGCCGGCGAGCTGTATCACGCGGACGGCGGGTGGGCCCGGGTGCGGGTGGGCGGCCTGCGGCGCATGGCTCGGGTGTGGCGGCAGGGGCAATGGCTGATTGCGGCCGTATCCCACTACCCCTCGACTGCGGACTGGGTGGTGCGGTCCGCGATTGCCATGCTGTGGGCCCTCCTCGGCACCCTGGTCGCGCTGCCGCCGACGATCGGGAAACAACACCTTTCCACCTTCGGCGGCCGCCTCCGTCTGTTGGTCGCGGGGGGCGTTGTCGTGCCGCTGGCCGTGCTGACGCTGTTCCTCCATCAGAGGATCACGGCCCAGGAGGCGCGTCTCGAGCAGGCGCGCGGTCTCGAGTCGCTGCGGGCGGCCAGATACACCGCGGTTCACCTCGGCGGTGGCTTTGCGGTGGACGACGAGCTCGCACGTTGGCTGGCGGCGGGTTGGGGTGGTGAGGTCTCGCTGTGGGATGGAATCGGCCTGGTGGCGGCGTCCCGTCCGGATCTGGTGAGCATGGGGACTCTGCCGCAGCTGCCGGAGGCGACCGCATTTCCGCCGTTTCTTCTCGGCAGAGACGACCCGATGGTCCTTCGCTGGCGTGACGGGCTGGTCGCGGCGGGGCCGGTGGATCTGCAGGGGGCGCGGCTGCTCCTCCATCTCTACCGTTCCGACCCGGTTCGAGTCGGGTCCGATCTGGGGGCCGTGGACTGGTTGCTCACGGGCGCCCTGCTCTCGGCCCTCCTGGCGGTAGTTCTCACCACCCGGATCGAGGCGCGGTTGAGCAGCTCCCTGCGCGACCTTGTGACGTTGGCGCGGCGGCTGCTCGACGGCGAGCCGGTTGGCACGCTCAGACGCCCTCGTGAGACGGACCTGGCCGAGGTCCTCGACGCCGTGAGCTCGATGAATGAGGTCGTTCAGCAGCGTGAGCTCAGCTTGCGCCACCAGGAAGAGCTGCTGCGGATCACGCTCAAGACTCTGGAACCTGCGGTGGTCGTGCTCGAGCCGGGTGGGACCGAACGTTTTGCCAACCCCAGCGCCCACCGGTTTCAGGAGGAGTACGGCGATGTCTTCCTCGATCAGCTGCACTCGGTTGTCGAAAGCGCCGGCGTCGGTGGATCGGCGGCGAGAACGGTGCAGCCGATTCCAGGACGCGATGTGACCTGGCGGATCGGTGTCGCGGAAGTGCCCTTTCCGGATGGCGCCCGTGGACTCGTCGCGGTGGTGGACGATGTCACCGATCTGGTTCGTGCCGATCGTGTGCAGCAGCTCAACCAGATGGCGCGAATCGTGGCGCACGAGGTGAAGAACCCGTTGACGCCGGTGCGGCTGTGGGTCCAGGAGCTCGAGGCGGCCGCCGAGCGCGGCGATCCCGAGCTGCCGCAGCTGCTCGAAGAGGCGTGCCGGGAGATCACGAAGCAGGTGGGCCGGCTGCAGGAGACGGTGAACTCGTTCTCCAACCTGGTGGCACTCGAGAAATGGGAGGTCGAGCCGGTGGATCTCGCGCCCATCGTCGACCAGGCTGGCGGCGGCTCGGAGATCCTCGAGCGACGCGGCATCCGATTCGTTCGCGAGGTGGCCTCAACGCCGCCGGTCATGGGCGACCGTCACTGGCTGCTCCGGGCTGTCGCGAACCTCGTTCAGAACAGCCTCGATGCCATCGGCGACGGGCCGGGTGAGATCATGCTCCGGTTGACGACAGAGGGGGATCGGGTGGTGCTCGAGGTAGAGGACACAGGCGGAGGGGTGCCCGATGAGCGGCTGGCCGAGCTCTTCTCGCCCCATTTTTCAACGACCAACGCGGGCAGCGGCCTCGGCCTGGCCCTGGTCCAACAGGTGGTGACCCGCTGTCACGGGCGAGTTGCCGCCGCCAACGCCGATCGCGGTCTTCAGGTTCGACTCGAGTTCCCGGCGGCCGAGGAGGAACCACCGCCTTCCTCCGCCTGAGGGTTCCGAGGCCGCCCGCCGTCCGCGGGCTGCGCCCGCGGCCACGCGGCCTCGGTCGCCCCCCCCCCCCCGCGCCACCCCACCGCGGGGGCGCTCGGACGCCTCCCC
>JAIVTZ010000440.1:0-3876 GCA_049188105.1 Deltaproteobacteria bacterium
AACTCCGAGGCGCGCGGCGCCATGCGAACGAGCCCGATGGTTCTCGATCGGTGCATGGCGAAGTCGGTTTGGAAGAGGATGACGATCAGGCGCCCTTCGGGCCCGCGCGTCGGATGAGCGGTGTTTGGTTCGTCGCCCGGCGCCCCAGCGGATTCCTCGAAGGTCTCGGTGGCGGACGAGATCCACAGTACAGACCGCACCTCGGCGCGTTCGCCGCCGACCTTGACCTTGAAATCCTCGGGCCCCAGACCGAGCACCGGCGTGCCGTCGTAGTCCACCACCCGGACCTCGGTGATGATCCGCTGGACCTCGACGACCGCGCCGAATGGCGTCGGGGTCTCCTGTGCGGCGGCGGATGACGCCACCGCCATCCAAGCCACGAGCATTAACGCTCCCAGCCGATTTGCGGTAGTGATCATGGTGTGTTTACGGGATCACCACGCCCCGGTTCGCGGATTGTCCGTGAGGTCGGCGAGGAGCACCTCCACCGCCCTGCGAAGCTGGGTGTCCTCGGTGGCGGTAGAATCCTCGGCGGGCGGATTCCACACCAATACATCGGGCACCGCGCCGTTGTGCTCCATGTTGACGCCTGTGGGGGCCACGAACCAACCGCGACCCGGCAGCCGCACCAGTGCTCCGTCCAGGGTCCGCATGCCGCCGGTGGAGATCACCGCGCCGAAGGTCGGTGCACCGACCAGGGTCCCCCGTTTCAATGATTTGAAGGCGTGCGAGAAGATCTCCGCGTTCGAGTAGGAGTCCTGGTTGCAGATGGCGACTGCGGGGCGGGTCCACGCCGACAGCGGCAGCCGGCTCTGCGGGTAGGCGCGGATCGAGGGGTCGGCGTCGCGAGGGATGGTGTAGGCGTGGCGCTTCACCATCAGCACCGCCATCAGATAGTCGGTGGTCCAGCCGCCGCCGTTGGAGCGAACGTCGATGAGCAGACCCTCCTTGCCGTCGGCGGCGGCGAAGAGCCCGCGTTCGAACTCCTCGAAGGACGGGATGTTCATGCCCTGAATGTGAATATAGCCGAGGCGTCCCTGCGACCACTCGTCGACCAGCCGTCGCCGTTCCCGCACCCACTCCTCGTACCGCAGCTGGCGCTGTGCGTAGTAGTTGACGGGTTCGACGACGACCGTGCGTTCGGCGCCATCGGTGGCCTGAACTCGGAGCGATGTCCGCTGCTCCTCGGTGTCGACGAAGAGACCGAACACGTTGGTGTCGTCACCGATCTCGACGCCATTGACCGCGAGCAGACGTTCGCCCGGCTGGATGGCAGCATCGCTGCGCCATGCCGGGGAGTCCGGCAGGACCTCCTCGATGAGGATGCCCGGACCGCCAGCGTTGGGGTTGTACGTGACGCCGATCCAGCCTGTGTTGTCACCGGGACGCCGCGCCCGGCCGCGGGTACCCGGCGGGTAGTAGCCCATGTGGGAGGCGTTGAGCTCTCCGAGCATCAGATTGACGATGTCGGCGAAGTCCTCCTTTGTCGATGCCTCGAGAGCCCACGGCCGGTACCTCTCTCTCGCGGCGGGCCAATCGACGCCGTGGAACTCCGGGTCGTAGAAATTCGTGTTGAGCGCTCGCCAGGCCTCGTCGAAGACCGCCTCCCGACGCCTTTGGAGATCGACCTCGTATCGAGCCTTGAACGGCACTGGATCGCCGGCCTTGCCGTCGAGCTTGACCCTCTTGATGTGGCCCTTCCCGTCGAGGTAGAAGATGATCTTCCCCTTCGGCCCGAACCGATACTGCTCGGGCTCGGCGCCGTCCTTGGTGAGTCGTGTGAGCTCCTCGCCGTCCCAGCGCACGCTGTAGAGGTCATCCTCACCCTCGTGCCGGGCTGTGAAGATGATGGTCTTGCCGTCCGGGCTGACCCGGGCGGCGCCCTCGTCGCCCTTGAGGTCGGTGATCGGCGCGACCCGCTCCCAGAGTCGGTCGAACTCGATGCTCACATCGGGCAGGTCGGGCGGAGATTCCTCGTCGGATGCTGCGTCGTCCTCTTTCTCGTCATCGTTCTTCTTCGCCTCGCTCTTGCCGTTCCACAGCTTGAGCCACTGCGCGGGCGTCCGCTCGTCGTCGGCGCGGGAGAGCCACACTCCCCACACGTCGAAGGAGTCATCCACGCGCTTGGCGGTCCACACCAGCCGGCGGCCGTCGGGCGACCAACGCGGACCGACGTCGTCGTCGGGATGGCGGCTCACGTTGTACGGTGTGCCGCCGGTCGAGGAGACGATCCACACCTCGGAGTTGTACTGCTCGTCGGGAGCGGAGTAGGCGATCCAGCGGCCGTCGGGAGAGAACTCGTAGTCGGGTGCCGACCAGTGGTCGAGGAGCACGGTTTCCTCGCCGCCGGCCCGCGGCATCACGATCAGCATTCCCTTGCCGCGGATGAACGCGATGCGCTCGCCGTCCGGTGCGAACTCGGCCCCATTCTCCTCGGCCGGTGAGTCGGTGAGCCGGGTGAGCTTGAAGTCGAACGCCTCCGGCCACGGCGTCTCCTCCGCGGCTGGCTCGGCGAGGTAGATATCGTCGTTTCCGTTCCGCGCCGATGTGAACAGGAGCGTCTTGCCGTCGGGCGACCAGCTCAGGTCCCATTCCCTCTCGGGGGTCGAGGTGACGCGTGCGGTCGGCGCCTTGGCGATCTCCTGGTCGTCCTTTGACGTGACGCCGGTGACAAAGACGTCGCCGGCGATGATGAAAGCGACCGTCGTCCCGTCCGGGCTGATCGCCAGTTCGTCGGCGTCGTCGCTCGAGGTCTTGCGCTCGACTGGGTTCCTGACGATGTCCAGCGGCACCGCGATGTGGAGGCGGGTCGGTTCGCCGCCGCCGCCTGGAATCGTCCACACCGAGTCCTCGAACTCGTAGGCGATGACGCTGCCGTCGGCGGCCGCCCGTGGAAAGCGTACGGCGGAGCCGTCGTGGAAGGTGAGCTGGGTCGCCGTCTTCGAGTCGATATCCAACCGGTAGACGTTCTTGCGCCCGTTCCGCGACGACAGGAAGGCGACGGCGCCGCCGTCGAGCCAGGTCGGGCGATCATCGTCGCCGTCGTAGTCGGTGAGCTTGAGGTACTCGCCGCCGGCGGCGTGGAGCCAGAGATCCCGGCTCGCCGCGCCGTGGTAGCCGCGGCGGGTCCACTTGGTCTCGCCGCGGACGAAGACCAGCGATGTGCCGTCGGGCGAGTAGGCCGCGGCCTGCCCGAAGGCCTCCTGGGCGATGGCCGGCGTGCCTCCCGCGAGGGGTACCGTCCACAGCTGGGAACCCCATTTGACGCCTTCGGCCCGGTTGGAGGTGAAGAGAACCGCCGCGCCGTCGGGCGTGAAATCGTCGGGAATATCGGCGGTCGAGGCAAAGGTGAGCCGCACCGGCGTGGCGCTGCCGTCGGCCGGCATCACGAAAACATCGTCGTTTCCGTGCCTATTCGAGGCGAAAGCGATCAGCCGGCCGTCACCCGACCACACCGGAAAGCGCTCGTTGGCGGGGTGGGCGGTGAGCCTCGTGGCCTCTCCACCCGCAATCGGTACCAGCCACAGATCGCCTTGCCAGGAGAAGGCGATCCGGGACCCGTCCGGCGACGGCGCCGGATGCCGGGGCAGTGGCGCCTCCACAGCTGCGGCCGAGGATGCCAGGACGAGGACCAGGGTGAGGACGGAGGTGGGTGCAAACCGAATTCTCATGAATGCTCCTTCGACATGCTGTACGGTGCGGCGGGCTCTATGTTTTCTCGCCATTCGCCGCGGCCGTCGAGCGAGCGTAGCAGAAGATTTCCAGGAGAGTCATGAGGATTGGGCATATGACCGAGCGCCGCGATCGATTCATACCCTGGGGCGCCAGCCCATGGAGCCGTTCGAACGTCTGGAGGTTGAACGGTATAACGATGCG
>JAIVTZ010000441.1:0-3874 GCA_049188105.1 Deltaproteobacteria bacterium
GTTGGTCATTCAACTCGGCCTTCAAGTACATCTCGAATGTGACCAACAGCGGCGAACGCGATTCCCGGTTCGATTTTGATCCTCTGATCTTCAGCTTCGGTTTCGGTTTCAGGTTCTAGGCAATTAGAAGCTGTAGACGAAAGAAGCAGATGCGATAACGGCTCGTTCAGAGATGTCAACGCCGGCGTCGATCTGGAAGCGTTTGAAGGCGAGTCCGACGCCGAACGCCCCATGGCCGAGATCGTCGCTGTGGAATGAGTCCTTCACTTCGTGGGAAGCAATGATGTCATGGCGACGACCGGACTCGCGCCACAGGCCGGCCCGGAATACGGGCACCACCTTCCACCGCAGCACGGCGTACTCGACGCCGAGGTGGTACTCGGAGCCTCCTTCGGTCACGGCGTGTCCGTCTTGGATCGGGTCGGTCGTGCCCCCCACGCGGTCCCACTCGAAGCCGACCGTCAGAGCGCCGGCCTTCGGCTGGAAGGCGACTCCGACTCCGTACTCGTTGGGGAAGGAGAAGCCCGTCGAGGCCGCGCGTGATTCGAATTCGGGCCCCTGTCGATAGAACCCCGCCAGGTTCCAGGCCCGGGAGACGTTCCATAGGACGCCCGCGCTGAGGCCCCAGTCCGCGTCCGAAAATCCGGTCAAACCGGCCGCCGGCGAGCGTTCGCCGTCGAAGTAGCTCAGCCCGGCCCCGAGGCTCAGGTGCTCGGTGATCTCGAAGGCGGCGGCGGCGGCGTAGCTCCTGACGGTGAACTCCTGCGTCAGGGTGTCCGGGTAGGTGAACGTGAATCCGATGCTCGCCAGTTGATGTGAGTACAGCGCGAGAGCCCAGCTCCGAGAGGGGTAGACGAAGGAGAAGAAACCGAGACCGGACACTCCATTGGCGAGATTGTATGGGATTTCTCTGTCGAGCCTCGATGCCGTGCCTCGGAGCTCGACCGAGATCTCCGGCCGCAGGATCTGGACCAGACCGGCCGGGTTGGCAAACGCCGCCGTGGCGTCGTCGGCGATGGCCACGAACGCGCCCCCGAGGCCGATGCTCCGCGCGCCCGGATTGGTGAAGACTGTGCCGGTGATCCCCGAGCTGTCCTGAGACCAGCACGGGAGTGCGGCCACCGTCATGCCAACCAAGAGGGCGACGGTGCGGGCTGTCTGCCGCACGTCACGAATCCTGTGGCGCGGTCGGGTCGAGTCTGGGTGTGCCGGCGTGATGGGTGCCACTGATCACGGCCTCAAACCGTACCAAAACCTGAAGCCGCCATCACGAGCGCGAGCGCGACCGGGACGATCGGTGGGGTGGTCATTGGGCCTCCGATTCAGGGTTTCGTTGTGGGATACGATCTCGGCGAAGATTGGTTGCGCGCAAAACGGTTCAGCCGATTGAATATGTTCCAGATCCCAAAATCTTGTTGTGGGCAAGGAACAGGAGGCGGTCAGATTTCCGCCTCGACATCGATGATTGGGGCGATTGGGTGGAGGGTGAAGGACCCGCCACCACTCGGTGACAAGATCGCCCGGCTGTTCGGCCATCCTGAAGGAACCGGATTCCTGGGTAGCGGAACAGCTGGCACCTTTTCTGTATTGACTGAGTCTGCGTCTCGCCATACAATGCATCAAATGGCATCCACAGACAGAGGGGTGGTTATGGCTGAACGCCAGTCCGTGTCGGCGACACAATCCATTTTGTTGAGTCTTGTTGCGCTGGTATTCGTGTCCGTGGTTCCGGCCGCGGCTCAGGACAAACCGGGCATCAAGTTCTTCGGCGAGGTCAACATCAACTTTCGCGACTCCGCGTTCGAGGAGCTCCGGCTGACGGGCCCCTTCCCGCCGGAGTTCTGGGGGCCGGGAGACGACGGGGTCTATCTGCGTACCGTGGATCCGGGCTCGCACTACGAGCTATCCGATGTCGAGCTGGGTTTCGACGTCACCCTGTCTGACCGGTGGGCGGGGCGCGTCCTCGTCCACGTCGAAGATCTTTACAACCGCAACCCCACGTCCATCGACGATCGAATTTTCGTGCGCGAGTTTTGGCTGCGGTATGGCCAGGTGGACCGGCGGTTTCGCAAGCTCAAACCGTGGGCGGGCTACGTCTCGGTCGGCAAGGCGCCGCGGTTCGCCAAGCAGATCGTGCGTCACCTCGAGAGCTATGGCCTGTGGGGAACCGCGGTCAATCGGTTCGAGATCCCGCAGGTCCAGCTAGGACTCAACCTGGGCGGCAGCTTTTATCTGCGTGGCCAGTATGGCGTCGGTGCACCGTTGTTCATGCGCGACCCCAACGCGTTGGCGGGGGACAACGGCACCCTGGAGCGGGTCCCGGGCGCCAACGATCCCAAGTACAACTCGGGTTTCCCGATTCTCTACGATGCGAGGCCGCCCAACTTCAGCCTCGACGGCGAGAAAGAGATCGGTGCGGGCCTTGGGTGGCGGTGGGCCGGCGAGGACGGAAAAAAATCGATTGATGCGATGGCGTGGTATTACGGCCGCACGCTCGAGGATTCGGACGAGGCTCCCGAGATCGAGGGCACCTTCTACCAGGGTGACATCGAACTGCTGCGCGGGGGCGGCTGGCCGTTGCCTTTCGAGGGCGACGAGAAGTGGGAGGCAGGTCTCAACGTGGAGTGGCGGCTGAACCGGTGGGTGGGCTTCGCGCAGTTCGTAAAGCAGGACATTGCGGGGTTGGTCCGCCAGGGCTTCGAGATCGAAACCGCCTACCACATTCCGGTTCCGGCGTTATTCGCGGCGTGGGACACGCCGGTCCTCAATTGGATCCGGCCGGCGATTCGGTACTCACAGATCGAAAACGACTTCTGGGTGACGGGCAAGTTCTTCACACCGTCCATGTTCTGGAACTGGCGCAAGCTCGATCTGGGGCTCCGCATCGGCATTGTTCGCACTTCCGACCTGACGATCGAGTACTCCTTTAACGAAGCCGATCTCCGCCACGGTCGCGTGTTGAATCCCAACGAGTGGCTCGTCACCTGGCGGGTCTTTTGGTAACGTCCCAAGACGCCAAAGGCGTAAGTTCTTAGTTTTTAGTTTTGAGTTCCCCCCACCCACCCAAGGTCACTCGAGGTCGTCAATTGGTCACCACAATTTGGACTGCTTTACTTTCTTCGGTAGAACAACTTACGGCGATCGCAGCATGATCTTGCCTCGAATTTTCGAAGATGTTGGGGGATAAGGCGCTACGCCTAACGCCCTCACTTCCTAACTTCCTAACTTCCTAACCTCCCGGTCACCATTCAGTGACCAGCACCTCCCGAAGGGTCTGGTAGACGAGGGTGGCCGAGGCGGGTCGCCGCAACGGGTCTTTTTCGAGACAGGCCATCACGATGTTGTCGACCTCGGGCGGGATGTCCGTTCGAAAATCCTGCAGCGGTGGCGCGGCGGTGTGCAGCTGCTGTTGGATCATCGACGCCACTGTCGCACCTCTGAACGGGATCTTGCCGACGAACATCTCCCACAGGACGACGCCCAGGCTATAGAGGTCGCTGTGAAAATCGAGCTCCTTGCCGAGGCACTGCTCGGGACTCATATAGGCGGGCGTGCCCACCACGAGACCGTCTTCGTCGCTCGTCGGCCCTTTTTGCCCGCTCGATACACCGAAGTCCATCAGCTTGACGACGCCGTTGGGCAGGACCATGGCGTTCTGCGGTTTGAGGTCTCGGTGGACGATGCCCTCGGCGTGGACCGCGGCGAGACCGCGGCACAGCTGTTTGGCCACCTGAAGGCCCGGCGCCAGGGCGAGCCCGCCGTGCTGCTTGAGAACCTGGAGGAGGGTGGTCCCCGGGACGAACTCCATCGACAGGCACCTCAATCCACCGGCTTCCACGAGATCGTGGACTCGCACCACGTTGGGGTGCGAGAT
>JAIVTZ010000442.1:0-3867 GCA_049188105.1 Deltaproteobacteria bacterium
CTCTGTGCCTCTGTGTCTCTGTGGTTCAACCGGACGGCGGGTACGGAGACGGGCATTTCTGGTTGAATCGATCTTGAATCGACCTGTTACACTCGAAGCCGGAGCTTCAATCACAGTGTCGAGATTCGCTCGGCCGACATTGGTGGGACACCGCGAAGGAGGATTTCGTGGCGCTTTTCGCTGATCGTATTCGGCTCATCGACACCGAAAACGCCTTCGCCGTCGGCCCGTGCATCCGGGAGGCCGAGGCGGACGGCCACCGCGTGATCCGTTGCAACATCGGCGAGCCCGACTTCGAGCTTCCCGCTCACATCCGCGATGAGGTCAAACGCCAGCTCGACGCGGGCAACACCCATTACAGCGACCCCCAAGGCATTCTGAGCCTGCGCGAGCCATCTCATACCAGCTCGCCGACACCCGCGGCATCGAAATGTCTCCTGATCGGGTGGTGGTCTTTCCCGGTGCCAAGGCGTCTATAGGATTCTGCCAACACGCCTATGTGGAGCCCGGCGACGAGGTTATCTACCCATCCCCCGGCTTTCCCATCTACGAGAGCTTTACCCAGTACGTCGGCGCCACACCAAAACCCCTGCATCTCCGAGAAGAAACCGGATTCACCCTAGGCGGCCGCGATCTCGAGGAGCTGATCGGCGACCGCACCAAGCTCATCTACCTCAACTTCCCGTCCAACCCGACTGGCGGCGTGGCGACACCGGAGCAGCTCGTGGAGATCGCCGAGGTGATCCTCCGGCAGGCCCCGGCCGACGTTCGGGTGTACTCGGACGAGGTCTACGAGCACATACTCTTCGACGGCGCCGAACATTTCTCGATCGCCTCCGTGCCCGGAATGGAGGAGATCACCATCATCGTCTCCGGAGCCTCCAAGAGCTACTCGTGGACCGGAGGGCGGGTCGGTTGGGCGGCCTTCCCGACCGTCGAGGAAGCACGCGAGTTCCGCAACCTCAACATCAACTACTTCTCGTGCATGCCGCCCTACAACCAGGAGGGGGCGCGCCTCGCCATCACCTCGCGTAAGAGCGCCAAGTGCATTCGTAAGATGGCAACCGCGTTCGAGAAGCGCCGGGACGCGGTGGTGCCGGCGCTCAACGAGATCGAGGGTATCAGCTGCCAGATGCCACGCGGCGCCTTCTACGTCTTTCCAAACATCGCCGGCGCCTGCGAGCGGGTGGGCGCCATCGAGGCGTTCGACTCGCTGCCGCCGGAGACCCGGGAGTCGACCAGCCCGTCGACGCTCTTTCAGCTCTTCCTGCTCTTCCGCCACCATGTGGCGACCATGGACCGGCGTTCATTTGGTCGCATCGGTGCCGAAGGAAAACATTACCTTCGAATCTCGATCGCCACCGCCTTCGACGATCTTATAGAGGCCGCGCGGAGAATCCGTATCGCCGCGTTTGATCGCGACGGTTTCAAAGATTTTTTCAGCGAAGGAAGATATCGCTATTGACCCGTATTTCTTAGGTGACACCACGCCGGGGAGGCAGCATGGGGTATGAACTCGGTGAGCGTCGCGCGATCGTTCTCGACATCAGCGGCACGACTCCGAAGCAGCCCCCGCCCCTTGCTCCCGAAGAGGTGAGTGCGTTCACCGAATTCGACCAGATATATCGCTCGTTGTGCGCCCTCATGTACAACTACGTCCCCATGTCCGGCCACCCGGGCGGCTCCATCTCGTCCGGCCGGTTTGTTGCCCTGATCATCTTCAACAGCCTCGATTACGATTTTTCCGACCCCGAGCGCCCGGACGCCGACATGGTTTCGTACGCCGCCGGCCACAAGGCCATGGGCCTGTATGCCATGTGGGCGCTGCGCAACGAGATCGTGCGGATCGGGGCCCCCGAGCTCCTGCCGACCGAGACCCGGCTGCAGCTCCGCCTCGAGGATCTGCTCGGATTCCGCCGCAACCCGGTCACCGACACCCCACTCTTCCGGGCCACCCAGGCCAAACCGCTCGACGGCCATCCGACCCCGGCGACGCCCTTCGTCCGTCTGTCGACGGGAGCTTCCGGGGTCGGGATGCCGTCATCGCTCGGCCTCGCCCTCGGCGCAGCCGATTACTACGGCGCCGATCCGCCGCGGGTACACATCGTCGAAGGCGAGGGCGGACTGACTCCGGGCCGGGCGGCCGAGGCGCTCGCCGCCGCCGGCACCGCCTCGCTCTCGAACGTAGTCCTGCACGTCGACTGGAACCAGGCCTCCATCGATTCCAACCGCGTCTGTCGCGACGGCGATCTCCCCGGAGAATACGTCCAGTGGACGCCGGCCGAGCTCGCATACCTCAACGACTGGAACGTCATCTCGGTCGCCGACGGCACCGATTTCCAGCAGGTGGCGGCCGCCCAGCGCCGAGCCCTCGTGATGGACAATGGCCAGCCCACCGCGATCGTCTACCGAACCACCAAGGGCTGGCGGTACGGCATCGAGGGGCGTGCCTCTCACGGCGCCGGTCACACGCTCTGTTCGGCCGGTTTCTATGAGGCGATCAAAGATTTCGAGGACATGTTCCATCTCGAGATCCCGCGCTGCGACGCCGACGACCCACCATGCCGACACGGCGGCGACCTCGCGGCGGTGGAGAAATGCTACTGGGAAGCGCTGGTCACGGTTCGCCAGGCAATCGAGGCCCGAATCGACATGGTTTCCGTCCTCGCCGAGAAGCTGCGGAAAGCGCGCGAGCGGCTGGTGGCCAGAAGGAGGGCGCCGCGGGCCGACGCGCCGCGGGTCGAAGCCGTCTTCGAGAACGCCGCAGCGGTCGTGGAAACGCCGGTTCATCTCGGCCTCGAACCCGGCGCAAAAACCACGCTGCGCGGCGAGCTCGGCAGGGTGCTGGATCACTGCAATCGGATCAGCGACGGCGCCCTGATGATCGCGGCCGCAGATCTGCTCGGCTCGACCAGCGTCGCCACCGGCGGCAAGGCCTTCGCGGATGGCTATTGGAACGCCGTCACCAACCCCGAAGCGCGGCTGATAACGATCGGCGGCATCTGTGAGGACGCCATCAGCGGTGTCATGTCGGGTCTGTCCAGCTACGGGCGCCACATCGGCGTCGGCGCATCCTACGGCGCCTTCATCGCCCCGCTCGGCCACATCGCCTCGCGGCTGCACGCCATCGGCAACCAGGCACGACAAGCCGTCGCCCCCGGCCCCTACCGCCCGTTCTTTCTCGTCCTCGCCCACGCGGGGTTGAAGACCGGCGAGGACGGCCCGACCCACGCCGACCCCCAGCCCCTGCAAATGGTGCAGGAGAACTTCCCCAGCGGCACCATGATCACCCTCACCCCGTGGGATCCGCAGGAGGTGTGGCATCTGGTGTGCGAGGCTCTCGGCAAGCGGCCGGCGGTGATCGCGCCCGTCGTCACCCGGCCGTCGGAGGTGGTGATCGACCGCGCCGCCCGCGGCCTCGCACCGGCAGAATCCGCCCGCCAGGGCGTCTATCTCCTCCGCGAAGCCGACGGCGCTTCGGACGTTACCGTCGTCCTCCAGGGCTCCGAGGTTGCCTATGCCTTCGTCCAGGACGCACTGCCTCTGCTCGCCGGCGACGGTATCGACCTCGACGTCTTTTACGTCGCCTCGAGCGAGCTCTTCGACCTCCTGCCGACAGACGAGCAGAAAGCCATCTTCCCCGAGGAGCGCGCCCGCTCAGCCATGGGAATCACCGGCTTCACCCTGCCCACCATGTACCGCTGGATCACCTCCGAGCGAGGCCGCGCCGCCACCCTCCACCCCTTCATGAAGGGCCGCTTCCTCGGCAGCGGCACCGGCGACCGGGTGCTCGAGGAAGCAGGCCTCGACGGCAGGAGTCAGTACGAGGCCATCAAACGGTACATCGCAAGTTCTTAGTCTTGAGTT
>JAIVTZ010000443.1:0-3861 GCA_049188105.1 Deltaproteobacteria bacterium
AGGTCATGCGCGACTCGGCGGGCACCTTCGTGGTGGTGTGCTCGATCGAGAACCTCGATCCGATGGGGATCCACACCGGCGACTCGATCACGGTGGCGCCGGCGCAGACCCTCACCGACCGCGAGTTTCAGGTCCTGCGGGACGCGGCGCGAACCGTCCTCGACGCGGTCGGAGTGGCCACCGGCGGCGCCAACGTCCAGTTCGCAGTCAACCCGACGGACGGCCGCTACGTGGTCATCGAGATGAATCCGCGGGTGTCGAGGTCATCGGCCCTGGCCTCCAAGGCGACCGGCTTCCCGATCGCCCGCATCGCCGCCAAGGTTGCCCTCGGCCGCCGGTTGGACGAGATCATGAACGACATCACCGGCGTAACCCCGGCCTCCTTCGAGCCGGCCCTCGACTACGTGGTGGTCAAGATCCCCCGCTTCGCGTTCGAGAAGTTTCCCGGCGCCGAGCCGATCCTCGGCACGGCCATGAAGGCGGTCGGCGAGGTAGCGGCGATGGGGCGCTCGTTCGAAGAGGCTCTCTTGAAGGCGGTGCGGTCGCTCGAGATCGACCGCGACTCGCTCGAGGCGCCATCCGAGATCGACCGTGCGGACGACGGCGAGCTCGAGCGGCGCCTCACCGATCCGTCGCCGGACCGGCTGTGGGAGGTTGCCGAGGCCTTGCGCCGGGGGTGGAGCCTGGGGAAGGTCTTTGATCTGACCGCGATCGACCCCTGGTTCCTGCGCCGTATCGCGGGTTTGGTGGCGGCCGAGAAGGAGATCGCGGCACGGATCGACGAACCCGGAGTGCTCGATTGTGTCAAGCGGTTGGGTTTCGCCGACGATCACCTCGCACGCCTGACGGGCGTCGAGGCCGCGGCCCTCCGAGCCAGGAGAATCGAGGACGGGACGAGGCGGATCAGGCGCCGGGTGGACACCTGCGCGGCCGAGTTCGAGGCCCGCACTCCCTACCTTTACGGCAGCTTCGGCGACGGCGACGAGCAGCCCACCCCGCGTCGCCCGGTTCTCATCCTCGGCGGCGGACCGGTGCGCATCGGCCAGGGCATCGAGTTCGACGCCTGCTGCGTCGAGGCGGTGGCCGGGCTGCGCGCCGAGGGCTTCGAGGCGGTGATGGTCAACTGCAACCCGGAGACCGTCTCCACCGACTACGACGCGGTGGATCGGCTCCATTTCGATCCCCTCCACCGTGAGGACGTGCTCTCGATCTGCGACGCCGAGCGGCCCCTCGGCGTCATCGTCCAGCTCGGCGGGCAGACCCCCCTCAAGCTGGCCACCGACCTCGAGCGTCACGGGGTGCCGATCTGGGGCACGTCGAGGGACGCCATCGACCGCGCCGAGGACCGCGGGCGATTTGCAGAGCTTTTGTCGGAGCTCGGTCTGCACCAGCCGCCGGGTCGGATGGTGACCTCGGCCGAGGAGGCGGCGGCCGCAGCCGACGAGCTCGGGTTCCCTGTTCTGGTGAGGCCTTCCTACGTCCTCGGCGGAAGGGCGATGGAGATCGTCTACGGCCACGACCAACTCGCCGGCTACCTGAAGCGCGCCGCCGCCGTCGACCCCGACCGCCCGGTGCTCCTCGATCATTTCCTCGAGCGCGCGGTCGAGGTCGACGTCGATGCCGTGGCCGACGGCGAACGGGTGGTGATCTGCGGCATCCTCGAGCACATCGAGGAGGCGGGCGTGCACTCCGGCGACTCCGCCGCGGTCACGCCGCCGGTGAGTCTCCCGCTCGAGCTGCAGGCCGAGCTGCGGCGCCAGGTACGGCTGCTCGCCCTCGCCCTCGACGTGCGCGGGCTCATCAACGTCCAGTTTGCGATCCAGGAGAACACGGTCTACGTGATCGAGGTCAACCCGAGAGCGTCGCGCACCGTGCCGTTCCTCGCCCGCGCCAGCGGCACCCCGTGGGCCGAGCTCGCGGCCAGGGTCTGCGCCGGCGCCGGTCTCGACGATCTCGGGGTCCACGACGGGGTGCCGACCGAGGTCGCGGTCAAGCTCCCGGTCTTCCCCTTCGAGCGCTTCGAAGGCGTCGACCCGCTACCGGGTCCGGAGATGCGTTCGACGGGCGAGGTCATGGGCCGCGGGCGGACCTTCGGCGAGGCCTTCGCCAAGGCGGCGTTGGCGGCCGGTTGGCGGGTGCCCGAGGGGGGACGGGTGCTGCTGTCGCTCGCAAATCGGGACAAGGCCCGGCTGCCTGCGCTGGCGGCGCGGTTTTTGGAGCTCGGGTTCGAGCTCTTGGCCACCGAGGGCACGGCGACGTCGCTCCACGCCGCCGGCTTCCCCGATACCAAGAAGGTCTTCAAGGTCGGGCAGGGCCACCCCGACATCCCGGAGCTCCTGGCCGATGGCGCGGTGCAGATGGTGATCAACACCGCCGCCGGCCGTCGCGCCGCCCAGGACGCGGGCTCGATCCGCCGCGCCGCGCTGGACGCCGGGGTGCTCTACTTCACCACCATCCCCGGGGCCCATGCCGCCGCCGAGGCGGTGGCGACCCTGCGGCGGGGTCCCCTGTCGGTGCGCGCGCTGCAGGACGACACCACCGGTCAGCCACCGTGGGCGGCGTCGCTCGGGGACTAGCGTCCAGTTTTGAGTTCCTCGTATTGAGTTATCCCCCACCCACCCGGGTCCAGGATGCAGGGCACAGGGTGCAGGGTACAGGGCCCACCCGGGTGCAGAAGGGTGGTCCTTGAACCCTGGACCCTGAACCCTGTACCCGAGTGAGTGATTGGGAGGGGGTCAGTGGATCGATGTGAGTCTGTATTCCGCCAACAGTCTCGCGTCGATGAGATCGTATTCGCTGCCTTCGAACCGGTAGTAATGGCGACCGATGATGTAGGCGCGCTCGATCTTGCGTTGGATCTCGGACGGGTCGTAGAGGAGCCGGAAGACGTGGCCGACCTGGATGTAGCTGATCATCCGAATGTCGTCTCCGGTGCCAAAAGCGCCGTCGCCGCCCGCTGACACCATCTCGAACCGTATCCAGGCGCCGTGTCCGAAGTCAGGCTCATCCCTGGTGAAGAACGTGGCCTGCAGTCCCTCGGCGAGATCTGCGGTGACCTGGGGATCGTCGACCCAACCCTCACCCCTGAGCAACGGTCGGACGTCGAGGTGATAGGGGCGGCCCCAACCATCAACCGACCTCACCTCGTACAGCTCGCGCACCGAGGCCGGCGCCATCTGAGTGTCGGCGCCGAAGAAAACCAGCGGGATCCAACCGCGCACACGCGCGGTCGCCGCCGGCGCCAGGATCTTCGCCCAGTCACCATCGAAGGGAGGCATTTCATTCTCCCGGATCGAGTACCGGGATGCGGCAGAGGCGATCTCGTGCATACGATGAATGGTCTCCAGCTCGGCCGCTCGGCCTCCATCCCCAAAGGCCATCCAGCGCAGGGTCGTCCCGAGGTCCGGGCCCGGCCCGGTGGTGCGGAGGCGCATAAAACCGAGGATCGGGAGGAGCAGAATCAGCCCGTAGACCACGACGCGCCAGCCGCCGGCGGCGAGATACTTGAGGAGAGATTGGCGGGGCGGTCGCGCCAGGCTGACACTCTGGTCCCAGCCGCAGTGGAGGCAGATCGTCGAGCCCTCGCCCAGTTCTTTGCCGCAACCCTCGCACGTCGCGCGTTCGCTCATGGCACCCTCACGATACCAGCGTAGCAGGGAATGGGCTGGGGGGAAGGAAGGAGGACATCCCCACGAGGCCGACGAACTCCGCACACCATGAGGCCTGCATATTGAATTCTCAATTCTTAATTCTCAATTCTTAATTCCCCCCCCAACCCCCCCCGGGCGAACCGCGCTAGGCCGGCAATTAGAATTGAGAAATCAAAAATTGGAAATGTCGGGGGGTTTCCCCCACGGCGCG
>JAIVTZ010000444.1:0-3857 GCA_049188105.1 Deltaproteobacteria bacterium
GTCCGCGAGGGCTTTCTCGAGCTCGCCGAGCGCGAACCGGATCGGGTTCGGGTGATCGCCGCGGATGGCCCGCCCGAAAAGGTCTTCGCCCGCATCCACCCGGTCCTCCCCGAGGATCTGCGATGAGCGATGATCCGGTCAGGTGGTGGGATAGGAAAGTGCTCGACCGGGAGAGGTGGGGCGACCTGGTGGCGCCGGCGCTCGGACGATTGATAAGCGCACGGGATCGCGACCGCCTTCCTCACGCAGTGCTTCTGGTGGGCCCTGCCGGTCTCGGCCGTGAGCTCGCGGCGGTGGAAGCGGCGGTTCTGTTGACGTGTGAAGGGATGAGTGAGCCGTGGGAGAACGGCAGCTGCGCCGATCGCGTGCGCGACGGGGTGCATCCCGATGTCCAGGCGGTGCTTCCGAGGGGCGCAAAACAGATCATCACGATCGCCCAGATTCGGGAGATCGTCGAGTCGGCAGCGAGCCGGCCCTACGAGGGTGAACGCCGGGTGTGGATCGTCGATGGAATCGAAGCCGGGCATCTGGGCGCCGCGGCCGCCAACGCCTTCCTGAAGGTTCTCGAGGAACCGCCGGAGCACGTGGTCTTCATTTTGCTGGCGGCCAACCCGATGGCGGTTCTGCCGACCATTCTCTCCCGCTGCCAACAGCTCGCCCTGCCGGGAATGGTGGCGATTACCCACTCCCTTGCCGATGACACGGCGCTGCCGGAGCTGGGGTGGACATTTTCCGCCGAGGACGGACCCGGAGAGACGGTGGAGATGGTCCGCAACGCCCTCGAGGCCGGTCTCGGGGGTAAAACCCGACAGCTCCTGCGCCTGCCCTATGCCTTGCCCGATGGCGCACCGCCGTTCGCAACGGTGGCGGCGGTGGCGGTGAACATGGCCGCCGAGGCAGAGAGCGAGACGGCGGGCGAGGAGCTGTCTCGCCTGGCGGCGGACCTGCTGGCGGTCGAGCGACGCACACGCGCCCTCAACCTCAATGCAAAAGGGCAGATGGTGTCGAGTCTGCTGCGGTGGCACCGGGAGCTTGGCGGTTGAGCCCGCTCAACCGCCCAGGTACAGGGTTCAGGGTTCAGGGTACAGGACCCACCCACCCGCCCAGAGTTCGAGTTATCCTCGGCTGCACCCTGCACCCTGCACCCTGCACCCTGCACCCTGCACCCTGCACCCTGCACCCTGCGCCCTGTATCTGACCCATGAATGAAACCTTCCTCCCCTGGACCCTCCTCATCGCCTACGCTGCGGTCATCGTCTTTCTCGCCTGGCGCAACCGGCGTCGGGCGACCGACATCGAGTCATTCTCGGTTGGTAGCCGAAGGGTGCCGCCCTTCTTCGTCGGCCTGTCCCTGGCGGCCAACATGACCTCGGTCGCCACCTTCGTCATCAACCCCGGGCTGATCCACGCCTACGGGTGGGCGGGAGTAGTCGGCTACGGCTTGGCGGCGCCGATGGGGATCTTCATCGGTCTGGTGGTCACCAGCAAGCGGTTCCGGAGGATTGGCGACCAGTTCACGGTGTTGACCGTTCCGCAGTGGCTCGGCGAGCGCTACGGCGACCGCCGGCTGACGGTCTTCTTCGCCCTCGCCAGCATGCTTCAGATCACGTTTCTGGTCCTCATCGTGACCGCCCTGGTGCTGGTGCTCATGACCGTGCTGCAGATCGGTATGTGGCCGGCGCTGCTCATGGTCGTCGTCTTCACCTTCGGCTACATCCTCTTCGGCGGCGCCAGCTTGCACGTGTGGTCGAACAGCGTCCAGGCCATAACCATGCTGGCGGTCGCGGTGATCCTGGTGGCCTCGGGCGCGGCAGTCTTTGCCGACGGGTTGGGCGGCTTCTTCTCACAGCTCGACGCGGTGGCGCCGTTCTACGGCAGCGTCACCAACCCATCGAGCTTGCTCTTCCGAGATCTCTTCGAGGTCGTGGTCGCCAACTTCGTCATCGGCCTCGCCATCATCATGCAGCCCCACATCATCTCCAAATCGCTCTATCTGCGGTCGGAGCGCGATGTCAACACCTACCTCGTGACCGCGATGGTGGCGGGAACGATCTTCACCACGGTTCTGCTGGTGGGGCTGTATGCCCGCCTCAGCCTTGGCGCTGATCTGCCGCCCGACCGCGTGGTGGCCACCTACATCACCTCGAGCTTCGCTCCTGGACTCAGGGCCTTCATCATGCTCGGTGTGCTTGCGGCTGGGTTTTCGACCCTCGAGGGGGTGATCCTCGCCCTGTCGACGATCTTCGGCAACGACTTCTACGGCACCATTGCCCGGGCCCGAGGGATGGCGCAGGAGCGATTGCAAGGGCAGCTCCTGCGTGTGGGGAGGATCTTCCTCGTGGCTCTGGCGCCGATCACCCTGCTGCTCGCGTGGCGCCAGATCACCGCGCCTTCGTTGTCGGTGGCGATCTTCGCCCAGAACGGGGTCTACGGGCTCTTCGCCGCGACCTTTGCGCCGGTCCTCTTCGGTATCTTCTCGAAGCGCGCGTCCGCGCCGCTCGCCTTTGCCGCCGCCATCACCGCGCTGGTGGTCCACTTCGGCATGTACTATGGCGGCATCACCCACTATCACAACAATCCGGCCGTGCCGGCCACCTTCGCCCTCGTGGCCAGCACTCTGGTGATGGGACTCGGGTCAATTGTGCTTCGCGGAACATCATCGGCCGCTGAGACGTTGCACTCGACGGGAGTGAACGAATGACTCAACAGATGAAAGCGCTCATGCTCGCAGCGATTTTGCTGACGGCCTCCGGCGCCGCCGCCGGAGAGCGGATAGTGGCGGTCGGCGACATCCACGGCAGCTACGACGGGCTGGTGTCGATCCTCCAGCGGGCGGAGCTCATCGACGCCGAAACTCATTGGATCGGCGGTGAGGCGACCCTTGTGCAGGTGGGGGATATCTTCGACCGGGGTCTGCACCTCCGCGAGGCGCTCGATCTCCTGATACGGCTCCAGGAAGAGGCGGATTTGGCCGGTGGCCGGGTCATCGTGCTGCTGGGCAACCATGAGGGCATGAACCTCACCGGCTTCTTTCGCGATGTCAACTCGGAGGTCTACGCGGCCTTCACCGATGGCAAGTCTGAGAAACGGCGCAAGGCCGCATTCAAGAACTTCAAGAGGTATTGGAATGCCAGGGCCGAGGCAGCGGGTGTGGGGGCGCCCGAGATCACCTCCGAGGTCAAGGACCAGTGGATGGCGGCGATTCCGCCGGGATGGCTCGAGTACAACGAGGCCCTCGGTCCCGACGGACAGTACGGGGCTTGGCTGCGCAGCTTGCCGGTGGCGGTGATCATCGACGACGTGCTCTTCATGCACGGTGGGTTGGGTCCGGCGCTCGAAGGAATGTCGCTCGACGAGATCAACGCCGAGGCCGCCGCAGAGCTGGCGACGTACGACAGCACGCGCCGGTACATGATCAAGAAGCGGATGGTCCCAACCACCGCCGACCTCAACTCGATGCTGGCCGCGTACCGCCAGCAGGACCCGCCGGATCCCGCTCTCGCCGGGCTCGCCAACGCCGACACGTGGTTGATCCGCTCCGCCGACGGTCCGCTGTGGTTCCGCGGCAACGCCAAGTGGGACGAGGAGAGCCACACCGCCGAGGTTGCCGAGCTCCTCGCCGGGATCGGCGCCGCCCACATGGTCGGGGGCCACACCGTGCAACGCGACGGCCACATTCGGACCCGCTTTGGCGGCCGCGTCATCCTCATCGACACCGGCATGCTGTCGAGCGTGTACGAGGGCGGACGGCCCTCGGCCCTCGTCATCTCCGACGGCGCCTTCATCGCTATCTACGCCGACGGTAGCGAGGAAGTGCTGTTCGAGGAGGCGCTGCCCGAGGCGGCGTGACTTTTTTC
>JAIVTZ010000445.1:0-3855 GCA_049188105.1 Deltaproteobacteria bacterium
GGCTTCGCCGCCGAGCGGCTACGCCGTGACAAGTGAGCGGCTCTGCGCCTCCGCGGCTCTGCGCCTCCGCGTTTTTTCCTGGTCGGGGCAGATCCCCGATGGTCGTTGACTCTACTGGGGCGCAGCTTCTCCGGCGGTATCGGCCTGGGGCGTCCCCAGCGGTGTGATCGTGCCCTTGTCGACCAGCGCCTCGACCATTTTGCCCACCTCCTGGCCGATCTTCTGTTGCACCAGCATTGCTTGGAGATCATCCGAGACCTCATCCAGGGGGAGTGTTCCTGCGGGCCGTTTCTCCTCCACCTTGATAACGTGGAAGCCGAAGGGCGAGCGAACCACCTCCGAGATTTGACCCGGTTCTAGAGCAAAGGCGGTATCGGCAAACGCCGGCACCATCTGGTCGCGGGTGAAGAAACCGAGGTCGCCGCCCTTGGGCGCGCTGGGCCCCTCGGACATCTCGCGCGCGAGTTCCGCGAAGTCCTCGCCGGCGATTGCGCGCTCACGGGCCTTTTCGGCCTTCGCGGCGGCGGCAGCCACAGTTGCGGCATCGGCGTCTTCGGTGGCAGCGGTAATGATGTGGCGGGCGTGGATCTGGGCGTCGTTTTTGAACATCTCTTGGTTTTCGGCGTAGAACGACGCGACCTCCTCATCCGAGACCTGGATCGAGGGGCTGATTGTTTGTTCGATGAGGCTCCGCACCAGATCCATCTCACGAATCATCTCCATGACCTGCTCGTGGTTCGAACCCATCTGTGCAAGCGAGGCGTCTAGCGCCTCCCGCCCTCCGGCCTGCTGCTCGATGGCCTGGATCATCTGCGCCACACGGGGTTCGTTGGGCTGGATCCCATTCCTGCTTGCCTCCTGGGAGAGGAGCTTCTGCTCCACCACCCGCTGGGTGGCCATCTGAACCAGCTCCTGCTGGTCCGGGACCTTGTCCCGTCCACCCATCTGGCCGGCGATGTTCTGCATCACCATGCTGATCTCGGCGGCGTAGACCAGATCGTCGTTGACCTTGAGGACTGCGGGGTTGATGTTCGCGCCGGGAGCCGGGGATTCCTGCGCAATGCCGGTCGCCGCGATCGCGACGAGCGCCAGAAGGATCGTTACATGTCGTCTGTGTGTCTTCATTTTCGACCTTTCAGGGTAGTGCCGGGGGTGTCACGCCGCCGGCGAGCGCGCAGTCTAACATTTTTCGTAGCAAGCGGCGCTGTGAGCCGCACTGCGTTGCCGCTGTCGCCCTCGTCATGTCCTGGCGGGAGATAGGCGTCAGCGCTGTGCCCAGGCCTCGAGCTCGAGCTTGGCCGGCCGCATGACGCGCAGCACCGGCAGCAGACCGACGGTCTCGTCCCAGTAGGGCGTGCGCCGGTACCACCACAGGTAGCGGGCGCGGCGGTCCGCGGCGAAGTCGGGGTCGTCGAGGGCGGCCTCCCATTCCTGCCGGATCGCCTCGTCGGCCAGCATCTCGCGTGCGAGCTTTTCGAGAACATCGGTGCCGATGTAGATCTTGCGCTCGAAGAGACTTGACACCGCCCCCCACCGCACCAGCGAGTCGGAGGCCTCGGGCTCGAAGAGCTGGACCGCGATCTCGAAGTTCGGCTGGTCTGCGGGGATCCACAGGCTGCCGGCGGGGATCGTTCGGCGCTCGGTCTGTCTGCTGACCTCGAAGTCCTCGACCATCACCACCCCCTGATAGGGAAAGGTCGCGAATTCAGGCTTGGACAGGCGGATGGTCTCGACCTCGAGCTCGGCGTCCTTCTCGATCCGGTAGGCCCGCAACCCGTGGCCGGCCGTCACCTCCTCGATCTGCGGCCAGCCGGCGAGCACGATATAACCGCGGGGCCGGGGCAGGGCCAGCTCGGGAACCGGGGTGTGGCGCCACTCGAGATCCACCTCCCGAATCTCTCCCGGGTGATAGCGGACCCGCTTGCCGCCGAGGACGACCGAGTCCTCGACCGTCCACTCGTAGGCGGGCCAGGTGAGGGTGTCTCCCTCCTCGGTGACGCCCCATCGAACCACCACCTCGGACGGCTCGGCATCGGCGCGGCCCCGCGCGACCTCGGCGGCGTCCGCCGCGGCGATTGCCTCCACCAGCTCCTGGCCGGAGCGCCCGACCTCTCCGATCAGCTCTTCCATGAACGCGCGGTTGGCGTACACGCGGTCTTGGAAGGGCTTGTGTGCGTGCATCTCGATCAATATCGAGGGCCGGTTACGGAGTGGGAAGTAGCCGGAAGAGTAGCGCGGCTGCGACACGTCCCAGATCATGCCCTCGGTCGGGTCCGACCCCGAGACGAGGCTCACGTAGGGTCCGTTGGGGTGGCCGGCGGCCTCGATCTCAGCCAGGACCTTCGGCAGGTGGGCGCCGACCCAGGCGTCGACCCTCCTGTCGAGCTGCGGCGCCTCGGCCACCAGCCAGGTCAGCACCCAGGCGTGGTCGGAGCCGTTGGTGACGTGGTTGTCCACGTGCAGGTGCGGGTTCCAGACTGCGGCCAGCCGCGCCATGGCCCTCGCCTCCGGGCTCTCCAGGCGCAGGAAATCGCGGTTGAGGTTGATGCCGTTGGCGGTGGCGCGGTAGCCCATCCCTTCGACCGGCCCGTTCTGGTTGGAGCGGTTGTAGGGCGAGACCCGTTCGTGGCCGTCGGCGTTGTAGATCGGCGCGAAGAGGATGATCACCCCCTTCGCCAGCTCCGGCTTCCGCCCGAGCGCGATGTCGCGCAGGACCATCAGGGTCGCGTCCTTGCCATCCACCTCGCCGGCGTGGATGCAGCTCTGCAAGAGCACCACCGGCTTGCCGGTCGCGGCCGCCGCTTCGGGGGTGAACGCGCCGTCTGAAGACACGATGACCAGCGGCAATGGGCGCCCCTGCGCCGAGCGGCCGAAGTCCGAGACCCGGATCAACCCCGGCGCCGCTGCCTCCAATCGGTGTAAGAAATCCATGGTTTCGTCGTAGCTCGAGGTGGCACGAAAATCGCTCTTCTCGGCCACCGTCAGCCACTCGTCGGGGAAATCGTCCGCACCCATGAGAAGGCACGGAATGAACAGAGCGATGAAGAGAACCAATGCAAGAGAGCCTTCTGTGTCCCAGAATAGGAAGCGGATAGGTGTGACGGTCGTGTTCTGGATAGCGAATAGGATGGCGAGAAATGCGATCACAAGGGAGAAAATCAATAGTAATGGCATGGGGGACCTCCTTTAATGGATAGTGATGAATGGCCGATTATTAAGTGTTTTGATATTTTGGAAGATATTATTGATGAACCATAACTAGCGTCAAGTATTAGTTATTGTGGCTGGGAAAACAGCATCATCACCACCGCAAATAAAATGGTCAAACAAATGAATGGGATAGCGATGATGAACCCGGCGACGACATAATGTCCCCAAACCGTAAAAGCACGGTTAAGGAATTTCGGGCTGATGATATTTGAGTCAGGTATGCGGACCTTTAGCTCTGCCAGCTCGTTTGCCTGAGCCTGGAGTCGCTCCTGCAGCTGCTCGATCTGGGAGTTGAGTTGCCCCAGCTGGATTTGTAACCCTTCAGGGGAAATCGACGATTCTGACATCCTGCCCCTCCTTTTGACTGGTAAAGATGGGTAAATTGGTAAGTTGAATTATCGCATCGCACCATCAGGATGTCAATGAAGGCTTGTGCGGTGTCCAGGACATACTATACACTTTATGGGGATTAGGTGTCCGGATTTGATGGACATTTACCCAACATCAAATGTATAATTTTTAGGAAGCAAATATCTAATATTTCCGAGGTAATAATTCCCGGATCTGGAGGCCAGATGGACAATATTCAATGGGATGAACTGATCCCCTGGATCAATATTGGGGTGATGGTGCTCGGCTCGCTGC
>JAIVTZ010000446.1:0-3855 GCA_049188105.1 Deltaproteobacteria bacterium
GATCAGGTCGACCGGGAGTTGGTATGGGTTGCAGGCGAGGGAGTCAGCGATTCATGAGGAATCACCACACTTCCCAACTTTTTGGAGCCTGATGATGAAATCATGGAGGTGCCACTGATCACGATCTCATACATGAACGAAAAAGAGGACCCTCGTTGTGAGGTTGTCACCACTGGTACCCATTTAGCCTGGCCCGACACGAATCGTTCAGGGCGTCGTCGAACTCCAGCGATCGCTGCTGCCCGATTCGAAACCGTCGGCAAACATCGCCGTATCGACGTAGCGATACAACCTGAGGGTCGTGGAGCCGGCGCTGCCCTCGAGCCAGGCGACCGACCCGTTGGCGGTTCCGCGGAACGAGTCATCACGGTTCCCCCAGCCGGGGCCCGTGGCGCTCATGTCCTCGGGTCCCTCGAGAAAGACGCCGGCGTTGTTGATCACACCGACGTGAAAGACACCGTCGTTCTTGGTTCTCCAGCCGACGAGGTACTGCTCGGGCACCTGCGAGCCGATGCGTGCCATCACGGGATCGCGCTCGTTGGTGCCGTCAGTCGCGGTGAGCCAGACCACGCTCGGCGTGAGACCGCCACCTGCCGTTGCGAGGCCGACGCCGTACGCCTCCGAGCCGGCCGTGTCCTGGGCGTTGAACGCCACCTTCCACCCGGTCTCCGCCGCCGCCATCTGGCCGAGCTGCACCGAACCCAGCCCCCCGCAGTTGCCGTCCCCTTGGAATACCGTGGTGTAGTGGTTCATCTTCAGCCCGGGAGGGTCGGGGTAGCAGTCGGTCGAGCAAAAGACGGAGAATCCGGCGTCATTCGGGTGGTAACCGACGAGCTCGGCCATCGAGTGCGAGCACCCCCAACTCCAGCCGCCGCTCTGAATCGCACCCGAATCGTTGACAAAAGTGAGCTGGTCGCCCTCGTGTCCGGCGTACATTCCCGAGATCCCGTGAACCGCCCAGTACGCTGCGTAGTACCCGCCGCCATAAGCCAGTCGATGACCGCCGAGCGTTGATGAATCCTCGGCGATCGTCGAGTTGAGATTCGTGGTCCACGTCGCCGAGCCGTTGGCTGCACGCCTCGACAGGTTGAGAGTGGCGCCGTTCTTGAGCAGCACCGCATAGGATCCGTCGTCGTGGACCACCAGACCGCGAACGCGGCTTCCCGTGAAGTTGTGGGTCGAGCTGATCGAAGAACCGGAGACCGTGCTCACGTGACCGGTGCCGAAATTGTCTGTCCAGCCGACCAGGAAACTCCCATCTGGACGGGAAGCCAGATAGAGGCGCGGGCCGATGGTGCAGTACGTCCATGTGCACCAGCTGGACGAATTCGCCTCGAGGGACTGCGGCAAGGTGAGGGTCGAGGTGATGATTCGCGACTCGATGGGACCCGCCGCCAGTGAAGAGGCGACCAAGAGATGAATCAATACCGCCAAGATTGATCGCATAGGAATCAGGTTTCTCGCCCTCCGATTGCAGCGCCCCGCGAAACCCACCGGTCGGAAGTCCTCGGGTGAGTTGCTCCTTAATTTATCAAATGGAAGGACTTGCGACCGTGCCGTATGTCACAATTTCATGACGATTGATAGAATTTCTCCCTCAAAGGTAGGGTCGATGCCGCGAAAACCGAGCATCGGTGCCTGGTCCGTAGTTCCGAAGTTATCTATCCCAACCGATCTGCTTGCCGTTAACAACTACAGAACTACGAACCTGGCACTCACGCGGCCGGCAGCTCGAAGCGGAAGGTGGTGCCCTCGCCCACTTTGCTTTCGCAGTTCAAACTGCCGCCGTGGAGCTCGGCGGCACGCTTGGCGATTGCGAGCCCGAGACCGGCCCCGCGATCATCCTCGTCGACAGGGCGGTGGGCACGGTAGAAACGATCGAAGACCTGGGGAACGTCTTCCGGCTCGATGCCCGGCCCCGTGTCCTGGATTTCGATCCGGAGCATTTGGTCGGCCACCGCAAGTCGAATGTCGATGCTGCCGCCTTCGGGTGTGTAGCGCAGTGCGTTTTCGAGAACGTTCTCGAGTGCGCACTCCATGAGCCCCACGTCGGCCAGGATAATGTTATGTCCGCCCTCGAGACCGGTGATGAGGGACACCCCCCGGTCCCTGGCGTTGAGGCTGAACTTCTGGGCCACGTCCTGGACAAGCTCGCCAATAGGCAGCCGCTCGCGCTCGATCGGCTCGCGCAGCGCATCGAGCTTGGCCAGCTCGAAGAGGTCGGACACCAGACGGCCCAATCGCTCGCCGTGGCGGAGAGCGATCTCCAGATACTCTCGACGGGCCTCGGGCGCGAGGCTCTCCTCTTTCAGCAACACGGTTTCGATGTAGCCCTGGAGATGGGTGAGGGGGGTGCGCAGATCGTGGGAGACGTTGGCCATCATCTCGCGACGCAGCCGGTCCTGCTCCTCGAGCTCCGCGATCTGCTCCCTGATGCGTTCGGCCATGACGTCGAAGGTGAATCGCAGCTGGTCGATCTCGTCCCTGTCGGCGGCTGGAGATGCCGATTTGCCGGCGGCTGGTGGGTCGTCAAGTCCTTGCGCGCGAAACACGGCCATGTCCTGATTGAGGTCGGTTAGCCTCCGAGTGAGGTGCCGCGACAGCAGCAGCGCGCCGATGAGTGTGACAATGACCGCGCCCACCACCGCCCACGTGCCGGCCTTCAGAATATAGCTGCCGCGGAGGATGCCCGCCGCGGAAACGAACTGCTCGCCGGCGAGCACGATGTAGAGGTAACCCTCGAGCACCCCGTCGCGCACGACGGGCGCGGCCGAAAAGACGTTGCGCTGGTCTGGGTGTCGGGGGTTGTCACCGGCGATCGGCAGCCGCCCTCGACCGTCGATGAAGAGCTCGACCGGCCGCAGGTCCACCTGCGCGAGCTTGACGCGCCCGGGCGGTGCCGAGTAGGCGAGGATACTTCCGGCTGGATCGAGCAGGTAGAGCTCGATGCTCGGGTTGATGAGCATCATCATGTGGAACACGTGCTCGAGGGCCTCTTCGACAATCTCGCCGTCCTCGATGAGGAGCTCTTCGGAAAGGATGTGGGCCGCGAGGTCGCGATGGATCCGTTGCTGGACCTCCAGCTGATAGAAGTAGCTGGTGACGAGCGTCACGGCGAGGGTGACGCCGCCGACCACGAGGAACAGGGCGAGCAGAGCGGCGGCCAGCTTTGCGTACAGGGTCTTGGTTCGCAGTATCACGGTCGAGTCCCTTCTCGATGTGGTTAACCGGCAGCGACGGATGGGTCAAAGAACCGGTAGCCCACACCCCACACGGTCTGGATGAACCGGGGCTGCGAAGGGTCGGTTTCGATTTTCGCCCGCAGCCGGTTGATGTGCGAGTTGACCGTGTGTTCGTAGGTGCCCTCTCCGTAGCCCCACACCTGGTCGAGGATCTGACCGCGGGTGTAGACGCGGCCCGGATGGCCGGCGAAGTGAACCAGCAGGTCGTACTCCTTGGCGGTCAGCTCGATGGGTTCGCCCTTGACGAGCACCCGCCGCTTCTCGCGGTTGATCGAGAGGTCGTCAATGACAATCGGCTCCACAGCGGGCGCAGCTTGGTCGGCGGCCATGCGGTCGGCGCGGCGTAGGATGGCCTTGACCCGCGCGACCAGCTCGCGAACGCTGAACGGTTTGGTCAAATAATCATCGGCGCCGAGCTCGAGCCCGAGGATCCGGTCAACCTCTCCTGAGCGGGCGGTCAACATCAGGATCGGCACGTAATCCTCGCGTTTCCGCAGCTCTCGGCACACATCGAGGCCGTCGGTGTCGGGTAGCATCAGGTCGAGGACGACGAGATCGACGTGCTGTCGAGCTGCGGCGGCCAGCCCGTCGTCACCGCGGTGAGCCAGCGTGA
>JAIVTZ010000447.1:0-3849 GCA_049188105.1 Deltaproteobacteria bacterium
GTCAGGCTGCCGCCGTCCTCGACCTTACGTGCCGAGCCGAAGAAACGGCGCGGCTTTTCCATCGTCCGTGAGTCGATGCCGCCGGAGAGGATGCGTCCGGAACCCTTCTGGAGGTTGTTGAATGCGCGGGACATCCGGGTCAGCGAGTCCATGAAGACCACAACGTCGCCGCCCATTTCGACGAGACGCCGAGCGCGCTCGAAGACCATCTCCGAGACCTGGATGTGGGACTCGAGCGACATGTCGGTGGAGGACGCGAAGACCTCGCCGCGGGCGATGCTCCGCTTCCAGTCGGTGACCTCCTCGGGACGCTCGTCTACCAGCAGGACGAAGATCGTGGTGTCGGGGTGGTTGATCGCGATGGCGTGCGCCATCTGTTGCAGGAGGGTCGTCTTGCCGGCCTTCGGTGGTGACACGATCAGGCAGCGCTGACCCATGCCGAGAGGCGCGATCAGCTCGGCGACCCGCGGCTCGACGATCTCCGGCTCGGTCTCGAGGTTGAATCGTTCAGTCGGGTCGATGCTGATCAGCTCCGTGAACGGGACCGCCTTGTTGCGGTACTCCTCCGGCTGCATTCCTTCGATGGTCTCGATCTCACTCATCCGAGGACGGTCTCCCGGATGCGCCTGTCCGGTGAGTATCAGCCCGGTCTCGAGGTGCAGGGGGCGTACCAGCTCTACCGGGACGGTCGGGTCGGAGCGGTCGGCAACGAAGTTGCGCTTCTCGGCCACCAACAGCGGACCGCCGTTGTCACGGACCCAGAGGTATCCCTCGACCTGGATCGGCGGCCCCTTTGGACCCTGACGCCGGCGCGGACGCCTGCGACGACGCCTCGATCCCGATTTGCGTTGTTGCTGCTGCTGTGGCTGTTGCTCTTTGTGCTCGTTCATTCCCTTTCCTCTTGTCGGAGAGACGGTTGTGACGGTTGAAGATCGCGGAACCAGATCAGTTCACAGGCACAACCGATTGACTCATCGGGCGACCCGGACGGCACACACGCACGCTCATCAGATCTCGACCGTCCGGAGCGATGCGACCCGGGCGCCGACGCCTCATGCCTCTGGCGGGCGTCATCCACGGGCCACCTTTTCCAGCCTAACCGGAAACGTTCAGATTCGCAACCGAATTTCCGCCTTTACCGACGGGAATCATCGCTCTGAATAGTCGACCTTGCATCCACAGCCGTCCCACATCCGCTCGTAGGTCTCGAGGCGGTGGGCGACGAACTCCTCGGCTGCCTCGCGAGTCGGACGGATTCGAACCAGGACCTCACGATCCGGCGTCTCCTCCTGGACCAGTACGATGTTTCTCAGACACAGGATACGGATCATCCCCGAGATGCACGTGTCCTCCTCGCGCACGAGCTCGGCCTCCTCGAGGAGCCCGGCGAGCTCGTCCGGGGAGAGGTCGAGACGTGATGCGTCACCCAGCTTCTCGAGCAGTGCATCGATGTCCACCGGCAGCCTCCGATCCGATCGCGCCCAGATTACACCGATTGAGGAAATCGTGGAGTTGACACCGTTGTGGGCATGGGTTCTACTCCCCATGAACCACTACGTGGAATAGATACGGAGGTACCCGATGAGATTATTGAATGTGTTGCTCGTTTGCGTGATCGCAGCGGTATTGATGGGGATCGGGACGCCTCTCGTCACGGCCCAGGAACCAGTGCCGGAGGCGCCGGTGCCGACTGTGCCGGGAATCTTCACGATCCAGGGCGAGTTCACCAGGATCGCGTACAACATCGAGGGCTGGGTCACCCTCGGCTATCGCGAGGCCAACGACTCGCAGGGCCAGGACTGGTTGATGGTCGAGGTGGGGTTGTCGCTCCGCAAACCGACCAAGAACCAGACGCTGACGCGTGACAGCTTCACCCTCAAGATGCCCGACGGATCGACCGTACCGCTGGCAACCCAGAAGGAGTACAACGGGGCCGGTTATCTGCGGGCGTTGAACACGAGGGCCAACACGGTCCGCGACTCCATCAACTACTTTCCGGTCGAAGCGAACCAGGCCTGCGCGCTCAGTTTCTTCTCGGATCCCACGAAGGGGGCGCGGTCGATCTCCTACGACCAGTTCGAGCTGAGCTTCCGCCGTGCCTGCCTCGGCCGCCTGTTCTTCAAGCTGCCCGAGGGGAAGAAGATCGTGACCGGGCAGTACTGGCTCTACGTCGATTTTGCCGGCAGCCAGGTGCAGACGCCCTTCAGGATCCTGACCAAGGAGGAGCAGAAGTACCTCAAGAAGAACTGGAAGGACCTCAAGAAGCAGCATGAGGCGTTTCTGAAGCAGGAGGCCGAGAAGGCGAAGCAGCAGCAGTAGCGACGATCGACCGACCTTTGGCCTGACGAATGGGCCCCCCGCGAGGGGGGCTTTCCTTTCAACGATTCTCGCGAGCACTGCCGCGGTGCTGTAGCTCCGGATGAACTCGATGTGAAGAAGACACTGACTCTCCTGATCCTGACCGCCCTGCTCCCCGGGGTGGTTCTCGGCGCCACGTTGCCGTGCTCGGTTTGTGCGGGGGTCCGAGTCGATGATCCCGCGGGTATCGCCGCCGCGATCACAGGTGCGTCCCGCCTCGGCGATGACGACGTGCTCTTCGTTTCCTGGACTGTGCCCCTCGACGGCACAGCGGATCCGGCTCTGGCAGCCGAGGTTCGTGCCGCCGGCGCCAAGCCCTGGATCAGGGCTGAGTTCAGAACCCCGCAGCCGATCTCCATTCACCTCGACCAACTCGAGGGAGAGCTCGCGTCACTGGCGAGATTGGTCCGCAGCGCGGGTGCCGGCATCGTCGTGCAGGCGGTGTGGCGTCCGGAATCCGGTGGTTCGGAAGCTGGCGAGACATGCAGGCTAGATCCCGAGGACCACGCCTTCCTCCTCAAGAAAGCGGCGGTTGCGGTCACCGGTGCGTCGGCGGATGCACGCTTTGTCGCCGGGCCTCTCGCCGCCGACCCCGACGGTCTGCGGGCTTTATATGCCGAGGAGATGGCGGCCTACCTCGATCTCATAGCGCTGGCTCCCGGCGACGGCCTGTCGGCGGCGATCGCAGTTCTCTCAGAGCTCGACCCGGGCAAGCCGGTTGTCCTCGACGCCTTGCCATGGCCCGAGGACCCGACGACCACGTTGGCCGAGGTCGCCGAGGCCTCGGCCGCGGGCGTCGCCGTCACCTTCTTCGATGCGGGCTCTGCGGACGCCATCGATCTGGAGCCGCTGAAGATCCTCGCTCGTGAGCTCCGGGGCGACCTCGTCTTTGATCCATACTCGACCCCGAGCGGGGCGCGCGCGGCGTGGTCCTTTGTCCGCGAGGATCTCGGTCTGCGAGTGATCGCGGCGCCGGAGGCGCACGAAGAGCAGCTCCAGTTGAGCTTTGCCGACTCCCAGCTTCGGGCGGCGACCCGGGTCGACGTCACGACCGGGGCGGTGCACGCCGTACCGGACCAGCGTCGCACGGCGCAGGGGTATTCGGTCACGGTCGATGATCCCGGTCCGGTGGTGCTGCTGCGGCTCGAGCGGCCGAGCGCGGCGGAGCTCGCAGGATTCGAAAACGAGCTCGAGGTCGACGCCGATCGTGAGATCCCGGTCGAGGAGATCCTGCGCCGGCTGCAGGCCTTCGAGGACGACCAGGCGCGCCGATTGGTTCATTACCAGGCGACGAGAACCCTCCACCTGAGATTCCAGGCGATCCAGGGGGCGTTCGAGGCAGCCTATGCCGGTGACTTTTTCTATCGCCGCGACCATGGCTTCGACTGGGTGTGGCAGGACTTCTACGTCGGCGGCGTCAAGTGGCGCTCCAAGAAGCTTCCGAAGGAGCCGCTGATTCAGCCCGAGAAGGTCGCGTCGCTGCCGGCCGAG
>JAIVTZ010000448.1:0-3847 GCA_049188105.1 Deltaproteobacteria bacterium
CCGGTCCAGGGCGCAGTCACCGTTGTGTCGGTCGGTCAGCACGTGAAAACGGATTTGCATTGTGGCAGTATTATGTGAATGATCGTAGGAATCGGCCGAATGCACTCGCGTCCGGAGCTGAGACGCCGGTCGGGCTGCTGTGACATCCCATGACGGAATCCCCGGCGATGAGCGAAAAACCTGAGACGACCGATGCGGCCGCGCCCCCGCCTGAGGAGGACGGCATCTTCAGCAAGTTCCGCTGCGTGGTCATCGGCCTGGTCCTCGCCGGCGACAGCCTCGACGGTCTCGGCCGGCCCGAGGAGGCGTTGCAGTCATTCTCAGCAGCCTTTGACGCTTACTCCGTGCATCTCGAGGCGGCCGGCGGCGAGCTCGAGCCTCCGCGCTACATCGCGACCCGAATCGTCCAACTCCAGGAGCAGCTCGGCCAGCGAATTCAACGCAGCCCGCAGTAGACACCCGGTGAGATATTCGGGCCAGTTGTCGGGGCGGAAGTTGCCGCCACTGAGCCCCCGGCGATCATCTTCGCGATCAGCATCGGGCTCGTTGCCGGGATCTATCCCTCGTTGCGTGCGGCCAGGCTGAATCCCGTGGAAGCCTTAGCCGGCTGACCCAGCCACCCACCCGATCCTGGATACTCGATACTCGATACTCGATCCGCCCACCCTCCCCTTGACAACGCGGTCCAGGATTCGTGCTCTTGTCGCATCGAGCATCGAGCATCGAGCATCGAGCATCAAACGCCGGCAGCCGCTTCAAGCCCCTTCGCGACATCGGCCGCGAGGTCGGTGACGTCTTCGATGCCGACCGACAGCCGCACCAGCCCGTCGCCGATGCCGAGGCGCTCCCGCTCTTCGGTGGGCACTGCGGCGTGGGTCATGGTGGCCGGGTGGCAGAGGAGTGACTCGACCCCGCCGAGCGACTCGGCGAGGGTGAAGATCTCGACCGCGTCGCAGAAGGCGCGTGCCTTTTCGAGCGACCCGAGGTCGAACGAGATCATGCCGCCGAAACCGGATTGCTGGGTTCGCGCGAGCTGGTGCTGCGGGTGGCCGGCGAGACCGGGATAGTAGACCGGCCCGATGTCCTTACGGGCCGCGAGGAAGCCGGCGAGGCTGCGGCCGTTGGCCTCGTGAACCGCCATTCGGACGGCCAGGGTCTTGAGTCCGCGCAGCACGAGGTAGGCGTCGAACGGGCCGAGGATGGCGCCGACGTTGTTCTGCACCGTGTGGAGCTTCTCTGCGAGCTCGGCGTTACGGGCGACGATCACGCCGCCGACCCCGTCCGAGTGCCCGTTGAGGTACTTGGTAGTGGAGTGGACGACGAGGTCGGCGCCCAGATCGATCGGACGCTGCAGCACCGGTGTCAAGAACGTATTGTCGACCACCATCAGCGCCCCGCACTCGCGGGCGACGGCTGCCACGGCGGCGAGGTCGGCGAGCTGCATCATCGGATTGGTCGGGGTTTCCACGAAGACCACCCGGGTGCGATCGGAACAGGCCTTGGCGAAGGCCTCAGTCTCCGCCGTGCTGACAAAGCTGACCTCGACGCCGTGGCGCTCGGTGATGGTTGTGAAGAGGCGGTAGGTGCCGCCGTAGAGGTTGTCGGCGGCGACTATGTGGTCGCCCGGTTCGAGCAGATCGGTGATCGCATCGATCGCCGCGAGACCTGAGGCGAAGGCGATACCGTCGGCGCCGCCCTCGAGCTCGGCCATGGCCCGTTCAAGGGCCGATCGGGTCGGATTGCCGGTTCGTGAGTACTCCCACCCGCGGTGCTCGCCGAAACGCCGGTAGGCGTAGGTCGAGGTCGCGTAGATCGGGACGGTGACGGCGCCGGTGACCTCATCCGGCTCGCTTCCGGCGTGGACGCAGGTGGTGGCTATCTTCACGACTCCTCCAGGAAGCGGTCGTAGATGTCCTTCGACAGATACCTTTCGGCCGAGTCCGGGATCACGGTCACCACCTTCTTGCCGGGGCCGAGACGTTTCGCGACCTGGGCAGCTGCCCACACCACGGCGCCCGCGGAGGAGCCTGCGAGCACCCCGCACTCGGCGGCGAGCCGCCGTACCCATCTGAAGGCGTTGGCGTCGGGCACGCTGATGATCTCGTCGGCGAGATCGAGATCCATGGTTGGGTGGATGACGCTCATGCCGATGCCCTCGACCTCGTAGGCGCCGGGTTCACCGCCGGCGAGAATCGACCCCTTCGGTTCTACCGCCACCGCCAGCAGGTGGGGAATCTCCTTTTTGAGAAATCGGACGGTCCCGGAGAAGGTGCCGCCGGAGCCGCAGCCGGCGACCAGCGCGTCGAGGCGGCCCCCCATCTGCTCGTAAATTTCGGGGCCCGTGGTGGCGAAGTGAGCCTCGGGATTGGCGGGATTGCCGAACTGATCCACGTAGACCGCGCCGGGCGTGCTGTCGGCGATTTCCCTGGCTCGTCGCTGGGCGCCGGGGATGCCGTCGGACTCGGGGGTGACGATGACCTCGCCGCCGAGGGCGCGCATCAGGCGTCGTTTTTCGATCGAGAAATGCTCTGGCATCACCAGCACGACACGGTATCCGAGACGCCGTCCAATCATGGCCAGCGCGAGCCCGGTGTTGCCGGCCGTTGCCTCGACCACGGTGCCGCCCGGTTCGAGCTTACCGTCGTCCTCCGCCCTGCGGATGAGAGCGAGGCCGATGCGATCCTTGACAGAGAAGCCCGGGTTGAGGCTCTCGAGCTTGGCCCAGATCTCTCCCCCGTCCGGGTCCTCGAGCTCCTTGAGACGGAGGAGAGGGGTCTTGCCGATGAGGTCGAGGATAGATTCCACAGTGCGCATGTCGATATCCTACCTAATTCCCACCCCAACGTTTGAACGTAACACGTTTAAACGTTACAGCGTTTCGTCGAGCGCGGCCCGAATGGCGTCGTCCAACGAAGGGGTGCGATATTCGTAGCCCGCGTTCTCTAGCACCTTCGGTCGAACACGTGCCGAGGCGAGCAAGAGGGCCTCGGCCATCTCGCCGAGAGCGAAGCGGGCGGCGAACGCCGGCATCGGCATGAAGGCCGGCCGGTGGAGCACCCGCCCCAGGGTTTGCGCGAACTCCGAGCAGCGCTGCTCCTGGGGCGCGACGGCATTCACCGGGCCCTCGATCTCGTCGTGTCCGAGGATGTATTCGATGATGCCGCGAACGTCCTCGATGCCGATCCAGGGCCAGAATTGGCGACCGCCGCCGATCGGGCCGCCGAGGCCCAGCCTGAAGGGCGTCAGCATCCGGCCGAGCGCGCCCCCCCGCGCAACGACCATGCCGAGACGCAGAAGCACGATCCGCGTGCGATCCGAGCCGCCCGCAAGGGCGGCGGCTTCCCAGTCGCGCGAGAGCTCGGCGAGAAAGCCCTCCCCCTGCGACGACCCCTCGTCGAGGACTTCGTCGCCGCGGTCACCGTAGAAGCCCACCGCCGAGGCGTTGATCAGGACTCGCGGGGGCTCCTTGGCACGGGATATCGCCTCGACGATGGTCCCCGTTGCGTCGAGCCGGCTGGTGCGCAGTGCAGTTTTGACCGCCGCGCTCCACCTGCCATCGGAGATGTTGCGGCCGTTCAGGTTGATGACCGCGTCGGCGCCGTCGACGGTTGCCAAATCGAGCCGCCCGGAGGAGGGGTCCCAGGTCGCTTCGGAGAGGCCCGCCTCTTGCGGCGGACGGACCAGCCGCACCACCTCGTGGCCCGCCGCCTCGAGAGAGGGCATCAGGGCGGATCCGATGAGGCCGCCGGCGCCGGAGATGATGATCTTCATAGTGTTTGGATCAACAAGAAACGCGGGTGGATTCTTCCAAAACCGTGCCCGTCTCCATTTCCGTTTCCGTGCCCGG